>JBIPNH010000143.1:0-5474 GCA_044373665.1 Bacteroidia bacterium | reverse complement strand
ATGCTGAATAAATTTTGAGGACAAAATTTTCCAGCATGACTGTACTCGTTTTAACTACATGCTGAAACCTATCCTGAACTTGATTCAGCATAACTAACCACATTAAATTACGTATTTTCACCCCAACCGTCATTCTGGAAAAAGCTGAGCGTTGATTGTGTGTTGGGCTTTTATTCAGCATCTTTTAGAGAGATGTCGAAACCTGAACTCGGTTCAACTAGATGCTGAATAAATTTTGAGGACAAAATTTTCCAGCATGACTGTACTCGTTTTAACTACATGCTGAAACCTATCCTGAACTTGATTCAGCATAACTAACCACATTAAATTACGTATTTTCTCGCAAACCGTCATGCTGAACTTGATTCAGCATCTCCAAATAAAAAAACGGAAACAAATGCTGTAACCTATGCTGAACTTCATTAATGACCAAACCTTCAATAGATACTAAATATTGGCCTACTTTAAATTTATATAAAGTCCTTAAAATCATAATTTTAAATTTTTGTAATTACATATTATCGGATTTTTTGTATTAATTTTTTTCAAAAAAGAATTAAAATAGAACTAATAATTTCAAACAGATTGGGCGACACCCCGCCCCTAGTGGCTACGCTAATTTTATTTGGGGTGGTGCTGTGGTTTAAGTTGATAGTGGTTTAAAACACTTCTTAAATCAAACATCAAAATGTATTTCAACCATTATTTAAGATAAAAATGATACTTGAATGAAATATAGTTCTCACTTCCCCAAAATCTCCAAATACCTTTTCAAGGCCTCTCGTTCAACTTCGGCTACATAGCTGTAAAACACCTCTTTTTTGCCTGAAACTTGAACACTCTCCAAACAATTGTAATAGTTCAATCGGTTGATATCATCTCCTTTGATATTCGCTATCACATAGCCGTGTTTTAATAAAATCAAATTCATGATTAAACGCGATGTGCGGCCATTGCCATCTATAAACGGATGAATAGTAACCAACCTTTCACTGAGTTCCGCTGCTAATACCACAGGGTGCAAGTTTTTGTAATTTATACGATACCAAATCATTAAATCTTCCATGGCTTTGGCAACCAAATAAGGCTGAGGAGGCAAATGTTTACTGCCTTTTATCATCACTTGCACGTTTCTGTATTTGCCTGCATTTTCTGAATCTATGCCTCGCAAAATCAAGTTGTGCAACTGTAAAATATCTCTCTCTTTTAATTCTGTGTTTTTTTCTACCAAATGTTTCAAATACTCCACAGCTTCTTTGTGGTTGATAGCTTCCAAATGCTCGCGCATGCTTTTGCCCGAAATAGTTATTCCTTCATTGATAACCAAATCGGTTTCTTTTAAGGTAAGTGTATTACCTTCAATTCTGTTGCTTTCAAAGGTGTATTCAAGCTCAATGGCTTGCGCAATTCTGTAACTATCCAAATGACGAAATTCATTTAAACGCAATTTCATCTTATCAATGTCTTTAAGAATTTTTAAGAGTGATTTTGACATCGGAACCGTCCTTTTTTGAATCTCTAACTTTACTTTTTCTTCGGCCAATTGCATGGCTTGTAAAGCCAAATCATCATTGCCAATTTCATATAAAATGATTTCGCTCATCCATTCTATGAGTAACTTTTCGGTATCAATTTCCAAAACAGAAGCTAATTTTAACACTTGTTCTTTGGTTGGTTTTCGAGTGCCACTTTCCCATTTGCTAACCAAAGCAGGGTCAATGCCTAATGCATTGGCTATGTCTTTTATCTTTAAATTTTTAGCTTCTCTACTATTTTTTATTAAGACTTTCATTGATGACATTTTTTAACATGACAAATTTAGTCTTTTTTTATTGCTTGCAAAAATTTATTTTAATGACAAGTAAATGCCAATGACAGCCAATGCTATGCCAGCTAATTTGAGAAGATTGATTTTTTCTTTAAACAATATTAATGCTAGGAGAAAGGATAATAGCATTACGGAAGTGTTGTTAATCATGTAAAATACATTGGATGGCATTATTCCTGAACCCAAGGCCAATATCAAAAAATACACTGAAAAGTAGTTAGGAATACCTAACAAAAAGCCAAAAAATAGGCTTCGAGTATGGGTTAATAAAGCTCTATTGCTTATTGCTATAAAAACAAATGAACTTATAAGCGCACCTGTAAAAATAATGGCAATTCCTGTGGCTAATGAGGCCTGTTTTTGTACAAATGTACTTTGAATTATGTTCAATAAGGTGTCTATTAAACCTGAACTAAAAAATATAAAAAGTGGAATTAACCATTGTGTTTTGCTTATTTGGTCGCGTGGGTTGTATGAGATTAAAACAACAGCAATTAACGCCATTATAAAACCAAAAATTTGAAACAAATGAAAGGGTTCGTTCAAAAATAGTGTTCCAAAAAAAACAGGTATTACCAATGACATTTTGGTACTAGCTCCAGTAATACCAACCCCAATGTGTGTAGAGGAATATCCCATGGCATAAAAAGTAAAAAAGAATAAAATGCCCAATCCCAAACATTGAATAATATCGGTGGTGCTAAAATTTTCAAATGCAAATCCCTTATTCAAGATAAAAGCAGTGACAATACAGCTAATATAATTGCCCATTATAACCATTAATAAGTAAACAGATTGTTTGCTCAACCACTTAAATCCAATAAATAGCAATGATGATAAAAAGACAGATAATAGAAGGAAAATCATAAACAACAAACCTAAGTTAATTTTAAAATTTTATGAATTTTTTTTCCTCACTCTTTTTTTAATTACAATTGATAGGATAAAAAAATTTGTTAATGATGAAATAACTTCTCTTTAAAATGCGTTCTATTTTTCACAATCTTAAATTATTATGAAATAAAAACATACTCAACCCCTAACACCATAAATAATGAAATTATCAGCAGGACTTATAAGTTTCCATTGCATGATTTGTTGTTCAATGTTTGCTCAAAAACAAAATATTAAATACAATTTTTTTGATTTTACATTGGACAGTTCACGAAGTAGGCTAGCCCAACTTAGTGTTCCGAGTCAAGGCCAATCTGTGGTAATTAGCAATAGCCTTATAGCCGATTATGTAGGAAATACCCGAATGTCTATCAATAATTCAATTATCTCTAATCAAATGGATTCTTCCATGGCTATCAACGCCTTGTTTAATGGAATTGGAAATTTTTCCGCTGACATAGAAACCCCTTTGTATTACCGAATTATTAGACCGCTTTCTAGTGATTTTTTTGGAATAAGTGTTAATCCAAGAGCCAATACTTTAATAAATACAGGTCAAGTTTTTGAAAAAAGCACACTTAATGGTGACTTAGGTTTTAATTTTATTATGAAAGTTTCAGGTGATTTGGGAAATATAGCCGCTAAACTCATTTTTAGAAACGCCATTTCTTATGGCAATCAACAGTTTATAGAGAGTTTATACGAGGTAAAAGCCCGTTCGTTTTTTTATAATAATCTACAAATTCGTTTGAGAGCATTTAACAATATATTTATCATTAATGCTCCTCTTTATCTGAAACCTCTCAATGCCAAACGCATTAATGGATTGCCGGTTTATGCTGGTTTAGGATTTGTGTTTTGATACACCCACAGTTCATCAGTTTCAAGGTCGCTTATTACTGCGTTTAATTCAGGATGTTCAGGTGCTAATTGACCTCCATTGAGGACAAGATACTTGGATTTAAAAACCCTAATCTCATCGTATAAACCCGCATTTATAAAACTGTTTAACAAGTGTTGACCGCCCTCAATAACAATACTTTGAATAGACTTTTGATACAAACAATTGACAATGGTTTCAGGTGCTTTGTTTTTTATTTTTAAATACTCAATGGTTCCATCTAAACTCTCTTTGATACCATTTAAGACAATGGTTTTTTGCGACTGATCATAAAAATGTAGAGGCAGGTTTTGCGATTTCAAATCGAAGTCAATAGCGACTCGAATAGGATTTTTGCCCTTTACCAAACGACTGTTTAGTTGAGGGTTGTCTATTAATAACGTATTAGTGCCTATCACAAACGCGTCTTCTTGCGTACGCCACAAGTGAAGTAGTTTTTGTGCCTCTAATCCACTTATCTGTTTGGTATTTGGATGACTCATATAAGCATCTTTGGACATTGCCCATTTCAAAATAATAAAAGGACGCTTTTGGGTATGATAGGTTATAAAACGTTTATTCAGTTCAAGTGCTTCTTGTTCTAATAAGCCAACCTCAACGTTTATGCCGGCATCTTGAAGTAATTTTACCCCTTTCCCTGCAACCAATGGGTTAGGGTCTAAACAGGCAATGACTACTTTTTTAACACCATGTTGAATCAGTAAGTTGGCACAAGGAGGTGTTTTACCGTAATGACTACATGGTTCTAACGTTACATAAACGGTAGAATCTTTGAGTAAAGAGTGGTCCTCAACTGCATTAATAGCATTGACTTCGGCGTGCGGTCCGCCATATTCTTGGTGATAACCTTCCCCAATTATTTGCTCATTGTGCACAATTACACAACCAACCATCGGATTTGGAGACACCATTCCAAACCCTTTTTGAGCAAGGTTGAGCGCCAAATGAAGGTATGTTTGATGGGAATTAATAGGGCAAAAATAACAATTCTTTTTTGTATTTAGAGATAAAGGTATTTGGATGTCACCCTGAGGTTCTCGAAGGGGGTTAATGGTTAATAGTCCCGATTGCTATCGGGAAATGGTTTTCCGAAGTCTAGGTTAATAGTAGAGACGCCATGCTTGGCGTCTGTAAATATTGCCAAAATGGTCAGACATGCTGGAAATTTTTGTCCTCAAAATTTATACTGAATCAAGTTCAGCACAGGTTTCAGCATCTGTTTGAACCGAATATAGTCATGCTGGAAAAAGTTGCGCATGGGGCTGGTGTAAAGGACTTTTATTCAGCATCTGTTTCAGCATCTGTTACGAAATCTTTCTGGGCTGTCATTCCGACAACGGAGGAATCTCGGTTCTCTTTGATAAGCTGTCGGGAAAAGATGTCTCCATTGTCGACATGACAGCAGGGGAGAAAATTCCACACCAATTCAGCGTGACGGTTGAATAAATAACGTAATACTACCAAATGGACAGTCATGCTGGAAAAAGTTGCGCATGGGGTGTTGTTATGGACTTTTATTCAGCATCTATTTCAGCATATATACGAAATCTTTCTGGGCTGTCATTCCGACAACGGAGGAATCTCGGTTCTCTTTGATAAGCTGTCGGGAAAAGATGTCTCCTTTGTCGACATGACAGCTTGGGAGGAAATTCCACACTAATTCAGCATGACGGTTTTGAATAAATTACGTAATACTACCAAATGGACAGTCATGCTGGAAAAAGTTGCGCATGGGGTGTTGTTATGGACTTTTATTCAGCATCTATTTCAGCATATGTTACGAAATCTTTCTGGGCTGTCATTCCGACAACGGAGGAATCTCGGTTCTCTTTGATAAGCTGTCGGGAAAAG
>JBIPNH010000142.1:0-5540 GCA_044373665.1 Bacteroidia bacterium | reverse complement strand
TTGCCAAAACAATGTTTCAAAAGTACCTCTGTAATTTTTTAAAATATCCCAAGTGGTTTTTCCGGTTTCACGATGAATCAACTTTAGTAATATTTTGCCTTCTTCTACATAAAAGTTTTTTAAATCATCCATGAATTGCTTTTTAACTGCTTTTTCGCTTTCCTTAATGTATTTTTTTCTTGCTTTTTCAGTGGTTAATAAATTGAGATTATCCTCCATCATTTGCAGTCTGAAAGCGGCTAATTTGGCATAGGGTAATGCTTTTTTAACATATCTAACCAATTTTGCATAATTGTCTTTTTCTTCTTGTGTTATTGTTTCTTTACTCTTTACAAACTGATTGATTAAATACACTGACATGGTATCACCATCCACAATTTCAACTCCAATTCTCACCACATATCGGTCGCGTTTTTGAGTACTGTCTTGTTTTTGGATAGTATCTTTCTTTAGTGTGCTGTCTTTCAAATTAGATTGCGCTTTTGTTTGAAAAGACAATAATAAAAAGAGAGCAAATACAATAGATTTCATGATTAAAAATAGTTACAATCCTTATGCCACATTATCATTTCCCTTTACGGGTATTTTTTTGTTAAGGCTAAATAAGATTAACGAAACCCCTAACAACATTAATGAAAATGAAATAATTTCAGCTTGAGTCATATTAAAAGAATCCATAATTGTATTGACTCTTATTTTTTCGATTAAGAATCTTTCTAAACCATTCAATATTAAATAGATTCCAAAAAGTACACCTGCATACTTTAATCGTTTTCTTAACATCCACAAAACAAAAAACAATAGAGCACAAGCAATTGCCTCGTAAAATGGTGTAGGAAAAACATTCGCAATTAAATAAGGTGTTTCATTAAAATCGCAATTGATATTTTCTAAATATCTTGGGTCTGTTTCCGTAAAAGGATTACATACTTTGTTTACATTATTAGGATAATTATAAGCCCACATCCAGTCAGGTAATAGATTCATCCATTTGGGTTTAGGCAATTCATTTACAATTCCCCAATCGCCATCTCCACTAACATGACAACCTATTCTACCTGTTCCGTATGCCAACATCATAGCAGGGCCACCAACATCTAACATGTGCAATACAGGAATGCCTCTTTTGTGAGCAACAAACAAAACAGAGGCTGCACCAACAATTAAACCACCATAATAAGTCAATCCACTAAAAGACAAAATTGAATCCATAGGATTGGCATAAAACTGAGACATATTCTCTAAAATATGGAACAACTTTGCACCAAAAATACCACCAATAAATGCTGCCATAGTTATAGCGCCCATGTGATAAGAAGGGTCAATTTGTTTTTGCTCTTTGACAACTTCAGGAAGTCTTTGTTTTTTATCTTGCCAGTAATTAAATCCTAAGAAAGCAAGCATGACTAATAGTCCATAGATGAAATCACCTTTAGTTGAAAGTATGTAGGATTGAGGGTCGTTATTTACAACAGAAAAATCAATTAGTACCGGTAAAAATTTAAATCCAATTATAAATCCAGTTATTGCTGCCGTTACATAATCAGAAACAGAGAATGCGTTACCTTTTAATATTGTAATAAATTGTTTTTTACCCAATACACCGTCGTTAAATTTCCTTTTGAGTTCTTTGGTCATTATAAAATTGGCCAATATGAAAGACATTGCCACAAAAAAACCAAATGAGTTAATAAGTTTAAGACCATCGATTTCTAAACCGAACCAGTCTTGGAATATGTAATAAAAATTAGGATACATTTAATAATTGTTGATTAGTGTAATTGATTGTTGCGTTCATGTGACCTTCGGTATTGATAGAAGTAAGTTCAACTTTTACAATTTCATTAATTAATAAGGGGTCATAATCGACCTCTACTTTGATATAATTGCTTGTAAAACCGAACATTTTGCCTTTTTTCTCTTCGTTTTCAAATAACACGAAAGCCTCTTGACCAATAAATTGATTGTAAAATTGCTGTTTCTTTTTTTCGCTTAAAATTCTAAGCATTTCCGTTCTTTCATTGCGTTTAAACTGATGCACTTTGCCGGGTAATTTGGCAGCAGTCGTTTGTTTTCTCTCAGAATATGGAAAAACGTGTAAATAGCTTACGTCAAGCTCATTTAAGAATTGGTATGTTTCCAAAAATTGTTCCTCATCCTCTCCAGGATATCCAACAATAACATCTAAACCAATGGAACAATGGGGAATAAGTTGCTTAATCTCTGCTACGCGTTCATGGTATAATGCTTTTTGGTATTTCCTTCTCATGCTTTTTAATATCTCATCAGATCCACTTTGTAGCGGAATATGAAAATGAGGCATTATTTTTTGTGATTGAGAAACAAGTTTGATAATATCAGAGCTTAACAAATTTGGCTCTATCGAAGAAATGCGATATCTTTGATTGCCATCATGTTTTTCAATTTCCTTAAGTAAATCATAGAAAGTTTCTTGATTTTGAATTCCAAAATCGCCCAAATTAACGCCTGTTAAAACAATTTCTTTAACCGAAGTTTCGGTCACTTTTTGGATTGTTTCCATTGTTTGTTCAATGGTATTACTTCTACTTTTTCCTCGTGCCAAAGGAATGGTACAGAAAGAACAAAAATAATCACACCCATCTTGCACTTTAAGAAAAGAACGCGTTCTATCACCGATTGAAAAACCGGGAATAAAAATATTTGTTTCTTTGATTGGATTATTAAAAATAGTAGCCTTTTCTTTCTTCTGAAAGGAATCGCCTATGTGTTGAACCAAATTGAATTTTTCTGCTGCTCCCAACACCATGTCTACGCCGGGTATATTCGAAATTTCCTCAGGTTTTAACTGCGCGTAACAACCAATAATAATTATAAAAGCATTAGGATTGTATTTTAATGCTTCTTTAACCACTTTTTTACACTTTCTGTCGGCATGGTCAGTCACAGAACAAGTGTTAATGACATACACATCAGCAGAATCAGTAAATTCTTTTTTATCAAATCCATGTTCTTGAAGTTGTCTTGAAATGGTACTTGTTTCAGAGAAATTTAACTTACAACCTAATGTATAAAACGCGACTGTCTTTTGCATTAATAAGTGCAAATTTAGCTAATTTTAATTCATTTATTTACTATTAAATATTTTAAAATGTAACTTGAATTCCTATTGATTAAAAAAGCCTGTCAAGTGAATAGACAGGCTTCTTTTAAAACTTATTAAGATTTAAAACGCTTTAGCTAGAAACTTATAAAACTCGTTCTTTGTTTCATAAAAATCTTTTGATGTATATTCCATTAGGTCTTGAATGTTGACATCAACTTCCATCATTTTAACGTGAATATACTTAGGTTGAGCAACTGATTGCTGTGAAATGACTCCTGCTTTTAATTGAACATCATGTAATAATTCATCAATATTATTAGACATAATTTTGAATTTATTTTCAAAATGTTCAACTTGAATTAAAACATCTTGGTGCGTGTTTTTACTCGCAACTTCGTTTAACCTGTTTTTGAAAATTTTTAACTCGTCTTTAAAAAAACTAAGTTCTCTATGCCAATCTTCGCATAGTAAGTGTAAATGTGATAATGAGTCTTTCATTGTTATTATAATATACCACAAACATAAACTATAATAATATTGTGACTGCTGAGCTAAGTCACACCAAAAATTGATTAATATCAGTAATGGGATTAATTAGCTCGACTCTTTAAAAAACCAAACAAATTATCAAATTCTATTTTTACTTTTTGATTCATAGTAATAGAACTTAAAAATTCAAGGGCTTTAACTTCGTATGATGCTTTTAAATTTAAAAGGTAGGTTCTGCTGCCTGCTTCTTCAAACAACTCTTTTACTGTATTAATCTTTTCTTCAGAATTTGATTTATTGTCATACCAATTTAATAATTCCTCTTTTGATGAATCTGACAAATGATTCAATGCATGAATAAATAAAACTGTTTTCTTGTTTTCTAAAATATCCCCACCTACCTGTTTGCCTATTTGGGATTCCAAGCCAAAAGCATCTAAATAATCATCTTGCAACTGAAAAGCCATTCCCAAATTGAGTCCAAAATCATAAAATAACTGACATTCCTTTTCATTTGCTCCTGCTGCCATAGCACCCATTTTTAAGGCACATGCAGGCAAAACAGCTGTTTTTAACTCAATCATATTCAAATATTCACCTTCAGTTACAAATTCTTTATCCGGCATATTCATATCGAGCTGTTGACCGTCGCATACCAAACTTGCCATCTTTGTGAACTCTTTCATCAATGGAATTTTATTTTCAAAATCTGTATCCATAATGAGTTCATAACATTTGATAAGTAAATTATCTCCAACCAATATTGCGGTAGGAATATTCCACTCCTCGTGAACCGTTTTTTTTCCTCTTCTGATTGGGGCATTGTCCATAATATCGTCATGAACTAATGAAAAATTATGAAATGTTTCTAATGCGAGTGCAACATTGAATGCGCTGTTATTAACCTCGTTTTTAACCGCTAAATAGGAAAGTAACATGAGTTGTGGACGCATTCTTTTGCCTCCTAACTGCATGATATAATTCATTGCATTGTATAAATTCTCTGGTTTGCCTTTAAAAGGGTTAGATAAAATATAGTTTTCTATTGCTTCAGAATTGATGTGATGATCGGCCATAATTTTTCTTCTTGTTTTTATTATTATCAGTGCTTAATATTAAATCTATCGTTCTTGTTTTTTTACTTGCATCCAATACTTGAACCATTACAGAGTCTCCCATTTTGTATTGCTTGTAATATTTTCTTCCTATAACTGCCATCATGGCTGAATCATATTCATAATGGTCGCCAATAATTGAGTTCAATCTTACCATTCCCTCACACTTGAATTTCTTAATCTCTACAAACATTCCGAAATCGGTCAAACCGGTCACTATACCCTCAAATTTTTGACCAATATGTTGTTCCATCCATTCAGCTTGTTTGTATTTAATTGAAGCCCTTTCTGCTTCTGAAGCCGTGATTTCCATTTTAGAACAATGCTTGCAGGTGCCATCTAATTGGTCCATATTCCAATGGCATATCTCAGCCATAGTTTGACCATTTAAGTATCCAAATAACAATCTATGAACGATAACATCCGGATATCTTCTTATAGGCGAAGTAAAGTGTGTGTAATAGTCGAATGCCAATCCATAATGACTTGGTTTATTAGGTGTATAGGATGCTTTAGACATACTTCTAATACACATAGATTGAATTACATCTTGTTCTATTTTACCTTCTATTGCTAATGATAATTTATTAATTGAATCTCTCAATATTTTTTCATTGTCTATTTGCAATGTGTAACCAAATTTGGCTACAAACTTTTTAAGTTCTGTGATTTTTAAATCACTTGGTTCGTCATGGGTTCTATAAACAAATGGTTTTCTAGGTTTTTGTGTGTAAATGAAGGTTGCAACCGATTGATTGGCTAAAAGCATTAATTCTTCAATTAATCTATTGGTTGCTTGTCTTTGTTTAACAGCCATTGACAATGGCTTGAAATTCTCATCTAAAACAAAC
>JBIPNH010000037.1:0-19465 GCA_044373665.1 Bacteroidia bacterium | reverse complement strand
AGGTGGTGTTTGGTGTTAATGAATTTAGCTACTTCACTCAATGGCATTAAATTATAACTGCTATGAAATACAAAATCGGGCCACCATTGGGCATTTGCAATTAATTTTGTAGCACGCATAAAACCTCTTAACTCAGTATTACCATTAGCATCCATTCTTAACCCTCCATCTGTACCCCACGGAGCAATGGCAAATGTGCCACCCACATTACTTCCATCAGAATTACCACCATCGGAGTATATAATTGCTTGGTCGCCTTGTTGTATAATGCTGTTGTATGCCCCTGCACCAAGACGGTTAAAAAACATTATTTGACTAGTTCTGAAAGCGTCTGCCATTAAACCACCTCCAACACCTGTTGGTACAGAGGGTACACCAAAACTTCTTTTTGAGAAAATTGCAGTAGGTGTATTATTTAATAGTGCATTATTGGGTTGCACTACATCAAACTGCGCTCTTGGATTCATAGTGTTTACGCCAACTCTCCCTTCACTGTTTACTATAAAATGTGTTTTGAAATTATAAGCCCCATTACTTGTTATTCCACCTCCGCTTCCAAAATCTTCTGTTCTAACCCAAAAAAGATTGTTTTTGGTAATCCCTGATGAAAAAACAGACGGTAATCTTTGAATAAATGGAGATAGAGTTAGCGGCGGAATTGGAATTACATTGGGGTCGTTAATGTCTGCAATTTGCCAATTCCCTTCACCTAAACCTGAACCAATAGCTGATGGATTACAGTCTTTAGCTGTAACAATCAATCCGTCTTGTGGGTCTTTTTGAGGGCAATAAATAATTTCTTGTTTCCCTCTTGGTGAGCTTGTGCCCACACCCAAATCATGTTGTGTGCTTGTTTGATTGTTGGGTAACCACGGACCAATACTTGGCGTTTGAGAATAAATGTCTGTTATCATAGTTATAGACAAAAATAAGAAAGAAAACTTAAAAAGGATAGTTGATTTCTTTTTAAAGGCAAAAGTTGTGTTTGATAATAACTTCATATATTTAAAAAATTGTTTCTTTAATTTTCAAAAAAGAAAATGAGAAAAACAATAGCCTTTTTTTAATATTTTTTTTCATTCATTTTTTGTGAAAATCGCAAATTTCTCAATTTTAATAATTTACACTTTGAAAATTTTAACAAATAACCTATTTGTGCCATAAATTCATAATGAAATTGTTGATAACATTCGCATAAATTGAGTAAATATACTTATTTTTTTAAGCCCTAATTTCAAGTCTTTTTTACTTATTTTATGCTAAATATTTGTGACTATATACCTAAAAACGTCATCTTTTTTTTAAATTAGTGAATAATGTTGATTTTTTATGCTTTTTTTAAAAATTAAATTATTAATAGTTAATTATAATTTAAATCCCCAAAAACAACTATTTATAAAACAGTAAAATCATTGATTAGAATGGTTATTATAAATCCATTTACCAACGGGCGCGTCGTCTTTCTTTTTTGGAAAACAAACCAACATTTTTCGACTTTCTTGAACTTTTATCTTCTATAACGTTATTGGCTGCGTCACAAGTTTTTGCTTTACACGAATAAAAAGCAGTGGACATGAGAGCCATGACTATTAAAATAAAAAACTGTTTAAACATATTACTTAATGAATTGAAATTTTATTGATTGCTGGTAATTATCGGCACTCAGTACTATCATATAAAGTCCTGACTTGTACTCACTCATTTCAATTACATTCTGATTAACAACCGTTTTCAAAGTTTTACCTGACATTTCTTTGAGTTGAATAGTCCATTGATTGATATTGGCATTCACTTGAATATTGACAATACCTGAACTAGGATTGGGGAATACTCTAAAAATTGTTTTTTGTTCAACCGTTTGAATGGCACTTGGCAAGCAGTTTGCGGAAGAAGTATCAATTTGTTTACTAAAAAAATTAGCCATGTTTTTAGAACGCAATTTCCCCTGATCTATTGCATGACCAGTAAGTGCAGGATTGGAAACTTGCATGGCACAATTGGCTGTATTAAGAGTAGAGTCAAATAAATAATCGGGTAATTGAGGCACAGTTGGTTTCAATTTTTTAATCAAATTAAAAATTCTACTTGAACCATAGACATAAGGGCGACTGACAATAGATTGACAATTAGCAGGAAACCCTTGGGCGCAAATATTATAGTCGTGAAAAATCCTTTGTTGCTTGTAGGGAACGATTAAATCATTGGGTTGATGGTAGGCATAAATAACAGGAGATTTGGAATAGGCATATTTAGAAAAATAGTCATAAGTAATAGCCCCATAGATGCTCCCTACCCCTTTAATTGTATAATTAACACTTGTTGGATTTAAATCGCCATGTATTGAACCCAAGTCTGGTCTTGACAAATTTAAAGCCGACAACGAAGTGGTGTGTCCTGTGCTAACCAAACAAGGCGATTCATAGATTGCATTGGGTCTTGCCACTGTGTTTATAGCATAGCAGCTTGGATGTTTTTCTAATGTATCGTCAATAAATGCAGTAGCCAAGGCAATGAAACCGCCTGCACTTTCTCCAACTACAAAGATGTTTTTGGGGTCAATTTTCAAGGAATCTTTTTGGTTTAACAAAAAACGAATAGCGCCCTTTGCATCTTGCATTCCTCTGTAAACAGCTCTGTACCATTCTGCTGTATCTGCCATATTCAAACAATTCCAATTGGGGATATTACAATTAATAGCCGAAGCCGTTTGAAACATCCCCAAACGGTAATTAATAGAAGCCGTAACATAACCTCTTTGCGCAAACTCTTTCATCAAAAATGGAGGTGCACCTGTAGATTTACTTCCTCCCATAAAAGCACCACCATGAATTGCTATGAGCAAGGGGCGTCCACAAGTGGGTGGCGTATCATTCGCGGGAATGCTTACATCCATTCTTAACAATCGGTTTTGTCCACCAAAATCGATGGCGGTTCCATACACTATATTAGAAATCTGAATTGTTTGATAGGCCGTATCTACCCACTTTTGAGCTTTTAATTGTAACCCAACAATCAGGAGTAAGACACAAACAATTTTTGATTTCATATTAGTTAAAATGATTTTGCAATATCAATAAAATCTCTTGAAGATAGTGCCGCTCCACCAATTAAAGCGCCATCAATATCCGACATCCCAAACAATCCTTTGGCATTATCCGGCTTTACACTTCCGCCATAAAGAATAGAAATTGCTTGAGCTACTTCGTTATTAAACAAAGAGTCAACGACATTTCTAATGTGTTGATGCATTTCATTGGCTTGTTCAGCAGAAGCTGTTACGCCTGTGCCAATAGCCCACACCGGCTCATAAGCTAAAACAACTGAATTCATTTCACTTTCACTTAATCCTTTTAAAGCTTCTAATTGATTTTCTATTATTGTAAAATGTTTTGCATCGTTTCTTTCCTCTAATGTTTCACCTATACAATACACCACTTGCAATCCTTTTGCCAACGCAACTTTGATTTTTGAAGCACATGAATCGGTTGTTTCGTTGTAATACTGACGTCTTTCACTGTGACCAATTAACACATAATTCATACCTATAGAGCTCAACATTGCGGCTGATATTTCTCCGGTATAGGCACCTTGTTCATGTTGATTCATATTTTGCGCACCTATTTGAATAGGAGAACCTTCTAATTGTTTTTTAAGCGTTACCAAATGTATAAATGGCGGAAATAGTATAATTTCAGCATCATTCATTAATTCCGTTTCTGCCATGGTTCTAATTTCATGAGCTAAACCTTGACCTTCCAATAAGGTCTTGTGCATTTTCCAATTGCCTGCGGCTATTTTTCTTCTATTGTTCATTTTTTTCCCAAGTTCTGTATTTTGTTTCTTTTTCGTAAATTACTTCTAAAATCTTTTTATCCATTTCTTCCAAACTTAAGCCTCTTCTTTTCATTACAATATCGGCTGTTTGAAAAGCTTTTTTGGTTGTATAGGTTGTCATTCCTTGTGCACCGCCCCAACTGAAAGAAGGCACAAAATTACGTGGGAAACCTGCCCCAAACAAATTAGAGGACACTCCCACAACTGTTCCTGTATTAAACATGGTATTTATGCCGCATTTGCTGTGGTCGCCCATAAATAAACCACAAAACTGTAACCCTGTTTTTTCGAAACTTTCACTTACATAATTCCAAAGTTTTACTTCTTCATAGTTGTTTTTTAAATTTGAATTATTGGTATCGGCACCCAAATTACACCATTCTCCTAACACCGAATTCCCCAAAAAACCGTCGTGCCCTTTATTCGAATAGGCGAATATTACAGAATTATTCACTTCGCCACCTACTTTACTGTAGGGACCAACTGTGGTATCTCCATAAATTTTAGCCCCCATTTTAACTGCAGAATGTTCACACAAAGCAAATGGACCTCTAATCATACTTCCTTCCATTATTTCGGACTCTTCACCAATATAAAGGGGACCGTCAGTTGCATTTAAAATACTTGCTTCCACTTTTGCTCCTTTTTCCAAAAAAATAGGATTATTACCAAGCACTGTATTTGTATTACTTATTTCTTGCGACTGTCTGCCACTACAAATGAGTTCAAAATCTTGTTTTATCTGAGAACCGTTGTAAGTAAAAATATGGTGAATCCGTTCAAGCATCAATGGCGCATCTTGTGCCGTTACCGTTTCATACTCATCTTCAGAAGTAGTAACGTAAGCCAAAAGCATACTGTTATACAGCAGTTTTTGCCCCATTTTCAATTCTTTAATTTGCTTTACAATAGAATTATTGGGTAACAAACGTCCATTTACATGTAAAATATTATCCCCTGCAATAGGTTTATATTTTTCAGAAAGATAAGAAACGGTTTTATATGCAACTTGCGATTCTAGGTGCTTTTGCCATTTTTGAGAGATTGTTAAAATGCCACAACGAATCTCTGCTGCAGGACGGGTAAGTGTAAAAGGGAAAAGATGACTGATGTGTTCATCATCAAACAAAACGAAATGTGACATTTGACTCATTATATGGTTCAAAGTAAATCAAAATGTGAGAGAAAAAAAAATCCCACTAGTAATAAGTGGGATTTTAATTGTTTTAAAAACAGTATTATTTTTCGTAACGTCTACGGAATTTCTCAATTCTACCTGCTGTATCAACAAGTGTTTGTTTTCCTGTAAAGAACGGATGACTTTTGTCTGAAATCTCTAATTTATATAATGGATATTCATTTCCATCTTCCCATTTTGCAGTTTCTTTGGTTTCAACACAACTACGTGTTAAAAAAGAATGCTCGCTGGTTAAATCTTTAAATATAACAAAACGGTAATTGCTTGGGTGGATACCTTCTTTCATAAATTATTTTTATTTGGGAGTGCAAAAGTAAATCGAATTTTTTATTCTGCCAAATATTTTTCCAAAAAACCGAAAATAAATAAACCCTCCTGTTTTTATTCACTCTATTTCGAAAAAAAGCTTACACCATTCTTACTTTCAAATTAGTTATTTATCTATTTTTGCACCCTTTCGATAATGCCAAAAAATAAACTTAAAAAATTTGCTGAATATGAATCGTTTCACAACACTTTCGATGCCCGAAACCAATTGAAAGGAAAATGGCATCAAGAGGTGTTTAAAAACAACAACCCTATAACCCTTGAATTAGCTTGCGGAAGAGGTGAATACAGCTTTGGTTTGGCCGAACATTATCCCGAAAGAAACTTTATTGGCATAGATGTGAAAGCAGCCCGAATGTGGGAAGGCGCCAAAAAAGCCATCCAAGCAAACATAAACAATGTTGCTTTTATGCGTATTCAAATTGATTTTATAATGGATTACTTTGAATTGGGTGAGATAGATGAAATTTGGATTACATTCCCCGACCCTCAACCACAAAAAACAAGAGAAAAACAAAGACTTACAAATCCAAAGTTCTTAGACAAATATAGACTATTACTCGGAATAAACAAATCTGTTCACTTAAAAACAGACAGTGATTTCCTCTTTAAATACACTCTTGACACTCTTACACCTTACCCTAACCAAATAATTGAACTCTTGTTTAATATCGACGATAAGGAGGACTTACAAGAAACCTTAAAAATAAAAACCTATTATGAAAGAATGTGGAGAGACAAAGATATCCCTATCAAATACCTCAATTTTCAATTTAAATAATCTTCAAGGATAGTCGACCAATCTTCACAGCTGCTCATCCCAACTACCAATTCTTTATTCCCCTGAAGCGACACACCTTCCAAAATACTTAAATCTTGCTTTGCAGCAACCTGAAGTAATACGGGCTTTTGTGCAACAGATTTAACAGCCAAATAATCTTCCATTGTGTTTACCAAATGTAAATCTGCATTGGCAAACAAAGGCGAATTGATATCATTTCCTCTCAAAATTATTTTAACGCCTAAATCCAAAACACTTGGGTCGGAATAATCGGAAGGCAATTCAATTACAGTAATTTGAAGGGCATCTACAAAATCCTTTATCCATTCTATGGGCTGTTTTCCAAATTCAGCAACAACAACGGGACCATTAATCCAAGCAATTATTTCTTTGGCACTCTTTGGTTCTATGTAGTGGTCGGAGCTAGGATCGAAACAAAACCCTACAAAATCGGCCCATGCACCTGCGGCATATCGGGCATCAGTTAGGTTACTTATTGATGAGAATTTGAGTATAAACGGATAATCCATATTAATTAAACTTAATTGCTTTTACGGGGTCAATTTTATTTACCATTCTAACGGGCAAAAATAAGGCAATCATACATATTATAATGGTACCAATATTGACGAATAGAATATTTTGCAAACTTAATGACACCGGCACATAAGATAAATAATAAGTTTCTTGAGATAATTTAATAATCTTGTATTTGTCTTGCAATTCACATAATCCTATTCCCAAAACATTCCCAAACAACAAACCCATTAATAAAATATAAAAAGCGTGGTTTAAAAAAATCTTTTTTATAACACTGTCTCTTGAACCCAATGCTTTTAAAATGCCTATCATATTGGTTCTTTCAATGATTAGTATCAACAAAGCAGTAATCATATTGATACAAGCAACAACAATCATTAAGGTTAATATAATAACAATATTTTGATCCAAATAACCCAACCAATCAAACAATTGAGGATTTAAATCCATTATACTTTCGGCACTGAGTTCCACCGGCAACAGCTCATTTATCGCAGAATGAGTCGCCTCCAATCCTTCTAATTCCTTAACTTTTAACTCGTAGTGCGTAATTTGCGGTTTTTTATTTGCAAAAATTCGCTGCATTTCCAACAGACTACCTATTACAAATATTTTGTCATTTTCTTCTAATCCTGTTTCATAAATACCCGTAATTGTACACGGAATAACGCGAACAGGCTGATTGATGAAATAGACTTTGACCCTATCGCCTGTATCAAGTTGTAGCCTATCGGCAATTATTTTTGAGATTAATACTTCTCTTTTTCTTAAGCTATCGCTCACGGCAGGCAAATAACCTCTTAATAAGTGCTGTTCCAAGTATGACCAATCATACATAGAATTGACTCCTTTAAAAACAATCCCCTCCAAATTATCATCCGTTTTCATGATGGCAGGGCGAGAAAGAATAGGAAAAATTGCAGAAACTGATTCCAATTGCTTTATCGTTTTTACAAATTGATTGGTATCTTCAAATTGTTCGTAATCGTAATTACCACTTGTGCCTATTGAATGAATTTCAATATGTCCGCCAAAACCAGTTATTTTTTGAGTAATTTGCTGCTTATAACCCACCACTATGGCAAGTGCAATAAGCATTACGGCAACACTTAAACCCACTCCAAACCATGCCAACTTAATAATTAAAGAAGCAAATGTTTTGTGTTTACCTAAAGCTAATCTTGTGGCAATAAAACGACTTAAATGCACGTGTGCAATTTAACCTCATTTTTTATGCTTTCCAAACCAATTGCACACCCTATTAGTATCGCCTTCCTTTCCAAGTGTTGGCAAATGGCAAAATAAAGTAAAGCGAGATTGAGGGCATGATAAAAAACAAATAAACATCATACGTAAAAATAGCAAAGTAATGTTGAGGTCTCAGAGAAATAAGTCGATACATTTTAAGTAATTGCACCAATTGCAATACAATTTTCACCAAAAAGAACAACAAGCCTAATTTCCAATTCAAAACAAACAACAATGGCAAAGTAAAATACCAAGCACCTAACACAAACATCATCATTCTATAAATAAAAGGCAAGGACCAACCTCCCTTAAGCCATCGTTTTCGCTGTTTCAATATTCCTGTAACAGAATCTATAGCACGGGTTCTTACTAGTGTCTCTTGATTAAATACTTGAGCTGTTTTAAACCCTTCTTTTCTAATAGCATTAAACAAGGCATAATCTTCTGTTATGCTAAAAGGAATAGTTTCATATCCACCAACTTTGCGATAAGCCTCTGCGCTTATTGCCATATTATTTCCCACCATAGTTAATGGATAATTAAGACTATCAACAACGTTAATAATACCCATAAAATAAAACCAATCTACTTGTTGGTATTGCTCAAATTTAGAGGTAGCTTTAACATGCGTAGTTCCTCCTATTAAATGCAGTTTACTGTGTACCATTTCAGAAATTAACCCCTTAGCCCATAATGGCCCAACTTCAACATCCGCATCAGTAATTAAATAATAATCGCCTTTGGCATGTTGTGCTAATGTTGCTAAAACACGTGCTTTGCCTTTGGTACTTGAATTTTCGGTTCCATCTAAATTTACTAATTTAAAGTTTTGTTTATCAGAGATAAATCGTTCAACAATTGCTTGAGTATTATCACTACTAGCATCATTTCCAACGATCACTTCTATTTTGTCTGCAGGATAATTTAATGCCGCAATAGACTTTAAACAATCTTCTATTTTATCTTCTTCATTTCTGGCTGCAATTAATAGACTAATGAAGGGATATTCAACCAATTCGACAAAAACCTTTTTTTTGTAAACCAACAACCCAAACAACACACCAAACTGAATAATTAAATAAATGGAAAGGACAAAGATGCAAAGATTTTCTATCATGATATCACCTGGCAATTAAAACCATTATCATTAAGAAATTGTAAATATGGTGGTAACAAATCTTTAAGATTTTGTTCTGCTTTATCGGAATCGTGAAAAACAACAATCGAACCAGATTTGGTTTGTTTTTTGAGTTCATTTAAACTTTTTTCGACATTCAAACCTTTCAAATAATCGAGTGATAAAAGAGACCACATTACAACTTTATAATTGGGCTTCAACAACTTTACTTGACTCCATTTTACCCTACCATAGGGTGGCCTAAATAAGTTGGATTCCAAAACCTGATGACAACGTGATACATTCTCCAAATAATCCTCATTTTTAAGTTGCCAACCCTTAACGTGGTTCATTGTATGATTGCCTAGTGCATGTCCATTTTCATGAATTAAAGACACCACTTCAGGGTATTTTACAACATTATCACCCACACAAAAAAAAGTCCCTTTAAACTGAAATTGGTTCAATTGCTCCACAACCCAAGGGGTAATTTGAGGGTGCGGACCATCATCAAATGTAAGATAAACAGTCTGTCCTTGATTGGGGATTTCCCACACCAAACTAGGGAACAAAGATTTTAACCAATGAGGTGTTTTTTGAAAAACAGACATTAGGCAAATATACTTTAAGTTTACACAATCTAAAATCAAATTTAACTTCACAAGTTTGTAAAAGTATACGTCTTCGATATTTTTTGTTTTGTATACTTTAATCGTTATTTTTGCGCCCTTAATAAATCAAATGGGTATATTCAGCCAAATACAAAACAAAGAAAAATCAATAGCAATCATTGGTTTAGGATATGTTGGTCTTCCGCTTGCTCTAGAATTTGCAAAAAAATACAAAGTGGTTGGTTTTGACATCAATCCCAAACGTGTGGATATGTTGAAACGCAAAGAAGACCCAAGTAAAGAAGTTGAACCTTCAGAATTTGATGGTTGCGATATTACGTTCAGCCACAATTTGGACGACATTAAAGATTGTTCTTTTTATGTTGTAGCAGTTCCAACCCCTATTGATGAAGGCAAAAACCCTGATTTAAAACCACTAATTGGAGCATCTAGAACAGTAGGTAAAGTTATAAGCAAAGGAGATTACGTTGTATTTGAATCAACAGTATATCCAGGTTGTACCGAAGAAGATTGTGTTCCTGTTATTGAACATGAAAGTGGTTTAACATTCAACACTGATTTTAAAGTAGGCTATTCTCCTGAGAGAATCAACCCAGGTGACAAGGTAAATACACTAACAAAAATCTTAAAAATTGTTTCTGGAAGTGACGAAGAAAGTTTAGAAGAAATTGCTGATTTATATGGTTCAATTATTACAGCAGGAATTCACAAAGCACCTACATTAAAAGTTGCGGAAGCTGCCAAAATCATAGAAAACACACAACGTGACTTAAACATTTCATTGATGAATGAGTTAAGTTTGATATTCGACAAAATGAACATCAACACTTACGATGTAATTGAAGCTGCAGGAACCAAATGGAACTTTTTAAAATTCAGTCCTGGTTTAGTAGGTGGACATTGTATTGGCGTTGACCCATACTACCTTACTTATAAAGCAACGGAACTTGGACTTCATCCAAGAGTAATAGCAGCAGGTCGTTTTACCAATGACATGATGGGGGCTCACATTGCCAAAGTTGCCTTAAAAAAATTAATCGCTAACGATAAAAATATTAAGAATTCAAAAATCTTAATTATGGGTGCAACCTTCAAAGAAGATGTAGCGGATATCAGAAACTCCAAAATCGTAGATATCGTTAAAGAATTAAAAAGCTATAGCATCAATGTTGATGTGGTAGATCCAAGAGCAGATGCTGAAGAAGTATTCGAAGAATATGGATTCCACCTTTCTCCACAAATTGGGACCCAATACGATGGTATTATTATCGCAGTTAGTCACCTTGAATATAAAAACTTGAGCGAAGATTATTTCAAGAAAATTGGAACGAACAATACCTTTGTTCTTGACCTAAAAGGCATCTACAGAGGCCAATTCAAGTCGCTAGAATACTGGAGTTTGTAAACGCCTTTTCTGTAATTTTTTATTTGAAAGGATAAAAAAACATAATTTATCCTAAATTTGCATTGAATGATTGCACGCCAATCCATAGACGAGGTCATTAATGTTGCCCATATCGAAGATGTGGTTGGAGAGTATATTGCACTCAAAAAAAGAGGCGCTAACTTACTGGGTCGCTGCCCCTTCCACGACGAAAAATCTCCCTCTTTCACCGTTTCTCCTGCCAAAGGGATTTACAAATGTTTTGGATGTGGCAAAGCTGGTAATTCGGTAAGTTTTTTAATGGAACACGACCAATTGTCTTTTGCCGATGCTATTAGAAAATTAGCTCAAAAGTACGGTATTTCATTGATTGAGGACAATATCCAAAATCGCGAGGAATACGACGAAAAACAACAAAAAAAAGAAAGCCTTTATACCGTTTTAGCCTTTGCGAAAAACTACTTCATCCAACAATTACAGACCGATGAAGGAAAAATGATAGGAGACAGCTACTTTAGAGAGAGAAGCATTACGCCATTGGCAATGACTACTTTCGAATTAGGCTATTCCCCTCAAGGATGGGAAAGCTTGGTAAATGAAGCCAAAACCAATCAATTTAATCTTGATTTCTTTGTAGAAGCTGGTCTAATAAAAAAGAAAGAAGACGGTCATTATTTTGACCTATTCAGACACCGTGTTATATTCCCAATTCACGACCTTACAGGAAGAGTTATCGCTTTTGGAGGTCGACAATTAATAAAAGACGACAAATCACCCAAATATCTTAACTCTCCCGAAACCGAAGTTTACCACAAAAGCAATGTCCTTTATGGTATTTTTCAAGCTAAGAAACAGATAAAAAACCTGAACCTTTGTTATTTAGTAGAGGGCTATACGGATGTTGTTTCGCTACATCAGTCGGGAATAGAAAACGTGGTAGCCTCGTCGGGAACCTCATTGACAGAGGGACAGATTAAACTAATAAAACGATTTACTGACAATGTAACCGTTCTGTATGATGGTGATGCTGCAGGAATAAAAGCCTCATTAAGAGGAATAGATTTATTGCTTGAACAAGGCATGAATGTCCGTTGTGTTAGATTCCCCGAGGGCGAAGATCCAGACTCCTATTGTAAAAAAATGGGATCTACCAATTTTAAAGAATTTCTAGAGACCGAAGTAAAAGATTTTATCTTTTTTAAAGCCGACCTTTTGATAACCTCTGTTGGAAATGACCCTATTAAAAAAACTGAAGTTTTAAAAAATCTACTGCAAAGTATTTCTCTAATACCTGATGCATTAAAACGCTCAATGTACATCAAAGAATGTAGTAAATTGGTTGAATCTGATGAAAAAATACTGATTGCAGAAGTCAATAAAATCAGAAAAATTAAATCTCCTATTTCGCAGGATTTTAACCCCGAAGTTCAAGACTTATTAAACACAACTGTATCAAATGTACCTCATTATGTAGGTGGAGATGAACAAGAAAAAGGATTGATTAGATTGTTGGTTCAAAGCGGTCACAAAAAATTTATGGAAGATGCAACTGTTGCAGATTTTATATTTAAGGAACTGTCAGAAGATGAACAACTGTCAATTAATAATCCTCTATTTCAAAAAATCATTAATGAAGTAAAAGTATCTATTGAAAATAACTTAACCCTTGACGAGTCCTTTTTTATAAACCATATCGATTCGGAGGTTAGACAAATGGCAGCTGATTTTCATTCCGAAAAATATGAATTAAGTTCTTATTGGGGAGAAAATGGATTATTCCTAAAAACAGAAAAAGAAAACTACGTTCGCGACCTTCAATCTCTTTTCTTGTTTTTGAAAAAGTTCAAATTAGAACAATTAATCAAAAACAACATGAATGATTTGTCTCAAGCTCCCGATTATCAAGAAGCCGAAGTATTAACCCAATACCACATTCAACTTATTGAGGTTAGAAATAAAATATCAGAAATATTGGGAACTATTTACAATTAATTATCAATTGAAATTGAAACTAACATACCTAAGCTTATTCTTTTGTTTAATTGGACTTAATACCGTTGCCCAACATGTTTATTATCCAGCAAATAGTATTGGACACTATGAATCTTACAGAAAAAAGACAATGGACACCAATTCTAACACAATGTCTAGCAGTCAATTTTACAGAACGTTTGACTTCAAAAACGATTCAAGCAATTTCCGCTCTTTAACGGATTATGACAAAGAAAGACCTTTCTTGAGTATTGACAATTTACACCATTTATCAAAGAACAAATTCCCCTTTTCCAACAAGAATAAAAACTCTAATTTCATTTACAAATACCAATCAGCCTTTTATTGTATTAAAGAAAAAGATTACCTACTCGTTATCAATCCTGTTTTAAATTTTACAGCAGGTGAAGAGAAAAACCAAGTAAACAAATTGTATCAAAACACTCGAGGTGCTGAGATTTGGGGCAATATAGGCGGGCAAAAAAAAGGGGTTGGATTCTACTCCTTGTTTACCGAAAATCAAACCATGCTTCCCTCCTATTACAGATTTTTTCACGACTCGTTAAACCATGTTCCGAATGAACTTTTTTTCAAAAAATTCAAAAAGGCAGGTGCAGTTGATTTTTTCCAAACAAGGGCCTATTTCACATTTAATGCGATAAACAATTATATAAAATTCCAATTTGGGCACGACAAACATAAGATTGGCAATGGATACCGTTCTCTTATTTTAAATGATTTTGCTCCTCAATATCTTTTTTTCAAAATCAATACTGACATCAAACGCTTTCATTATCAAAACCTATTTACCCAATTTAATGATAATGGTCTTATACTAGGGAATACACTTTTTGGCAAAAAATATGGGGCATTTCATCGACTCTCATTTGATGTCAGAAAAAACATAAGCATAGGATTAAATGAAATGGTGATTTTTGACAGAATAGACAGTACTCAAAAAAACCAATTTGACCTTAATTACTTAAATCCTGTAATCTTTTACAGAGCAGTTGAATCCAATCTTGGAAGTAGAGACAATAGTTTAATGGCGCTTGATTTTGAATGGAAGATTAAACATCAATATATTATTTACGGGCAGTTTTTGTTAGATGAGTTTAATTTGAGATTCATTAAAGAACAACCCAATTGGTGGGCGAATAAATATGGTTACCAAATAGGTGCTAGGTCTTTCAATCTTTTAAATATTAAAAACTTAGACCTATTGATTGAATACAATCGCATGCGCCCCTATACTTATTCGCATTACAGAACAACACAAAGCTATTCGCATTTCAACCAAGCTTTAGCACACCCTTTAGGCGCTAATTTTAGCGAAACAATTCTAGAAACACGTTATCAAGTATCAGAAAGATGGAACATTCAGGCTACTTTTATAAATGCGATTACAGGAAGAGATAGTTTTTTAAACGGACGAAATTATGGTGGCAATATTTTGAGAGATTACAGGAACAGAGCCACAGAATTTGACAGCAAAATGTTTATGGGACAAAAAACCAAAATGAAAATTATGGAATTAAACATCAGTTACAAATTAAAACACAATTTACTGATAGATGCCCGCATCAACTACAGACAAATCAACGAGTCAAATCAGTTGTTTTACACTTTGGGAATCAGAATAAACAACTGTTTACGCCCCTTTAACTACTGATAATTCTTTTTTAAGAAACCTAGCAGTGTGGCTGTTTGTTGCTTTTGATAGCTCTTCGGGGGTGCCTGTTGCTAAAACCTGACCGCCACCATGCCCACCCTCGGGTCCAATGTCAATAATATAATCGGCCACTTTAATAACATCCATATTATGTTCAATAACTAATATTGTGTTGCCTTTATCTACCAATTTATTTAGTACATCTAACAATACTTTTACATCCTCAAAATGCAATCCTGTGGTTGGTTCATCCAATATGTAAAACGTATTTCCTGTTTCTTTTTTACTTAATTCTTCAGCCAACTTTACCCTTTGAGCCTCACCACCACTTAATGTTGTGGAAGATTGACCTAGAGTAATATAACCCAATCCTACGTCTTTCAAGGCTTGTAACTTTCTGGAAATTTGTGGCATATTTTCAAAAAAATCAACGGCATGATCGATAGGCATATTCAAAACATCATTAATGCTTTTTCCTTTATACCTTACTTCCAAAGTTTCTCTGTTGTAACGCTTTCCATTACACACGTCACACTGAACCTCAACATCAGGTAAAAAATTCATTTGAATAACCTTTTGTCCGCCCCCTTTACAAGTTTCACATCTTCCACCAGAAACGTTGAATGAAAAACGACCAGGCTTATATCCCCTAATTTTAGCTTCGGGGTGTAATGCAAATAAACTTCTGATATCAGCGAAAACACCGGTATATGTAGCGGGATTGCTACGTGGAGTTCTGCCTATTGGAGACTGATCTATTCTTATTACTTTGTCAATTTCTTTCAACCCTGTTATAGATTGATAAGGTAAACAAGCATATTTACTATCATAGACATGTTTGGCTAAAATAGGATACAAAGTTTCATTAATCAACGAAGACTTTCCACTGCCCGAAACACCTGAAACACAGATAAACTGATTCAATGGAAAAGAAACATTTATGTTTTTTAAATTATTTCCTGTGCATCCTTTTAAAACCAAAGATTTTCCAGAGCCTTTTCTTCTTTTCTTAGGAATTTCTATCGACTTTGTTCCATTGACATATTGTGCCGTTATAGAGTTTTGTTTAATGAAAGATTCATAATCCCCTTGCGCCACAATTTGCCCACCATTGACACCAGCAAATGGACCAATGTCAACGATATAATCGCTTTCTATAATCATGTCCTTATCATGTTCTACCACGATAACACTATTTCCTAAATCCCTCAACTCCTTGAGAGAAGCAATTAATTTTTCATTGTCTCTTTGATGCAATCCAATGCTTGGCTCATCCAAAATATACAACACATTAACCAATCTTGACCCAATTTGAGTCGCCAAACGAATTCGTTGTGCTTCTCCCCCACTTAAAGTATGCGAAGGACTATTAAGCGTAAGGTAATCTAAACCAACATTGACCAAGAAACTAACCCTTGTTTTTATTTCTTTGATTATCTCTGTTGCAATCACGATTTGCCTGTCATTTAACTGCTTATCAATATTAGACAACCAAGTGTTTAATGATTCGATAGACATTGAAGACAAATCTGCAATAGATTGATCTGAAATCTTGTAAAACAAAGCTTCCTTTTTCAATCGTTTACCCTCACAAGTTTGACAAGTGATTGTATGCATATACTCCTCTGCCCATTTGGAAATCCTTTCACTTTTTCCTTCAAAATACTGTTCCTCAATAATAGGAATTAACCCTTTAAATTCAGTTTCCGTTTGAATGGACTTACCTTCGTAATTGGTATATGAAATAGGATAAGTTTCATCTGTCCCGTTCATCAATACCTCTATAATTTCATCACTTAATTTGTCAATTGAATCGGCAAGAGAGAATTTGAACTTCTTAGCCAAACCTCTCAACTGAGCAAACATATAATTATCCCTTAATTCACCAATTGGCAAAATACCACCTTTGTTGATACTTATACTTCGGTCGGGAATAATGTGTTCTATAGAAACTTTACTAACTATCCCTAAGCCATTACATTGCGGACATGAACCATAGGGACTATTAAATGAAAACGTGTTGGGTTGAGGTTCGTCGTAACTCAATCCTGTCTCAGGGTCCATTAAAAACTTACTATAAAAAAACGACAAGTTAGTTTCTGTATTTAAAATAGACAAAGTTCCCTTTCCCATTTTAAATGCCAATTTCACTGCATCCGATAAACGCTGACTGTTTTTCTCCAAAGCATCTATTCGGTCTATCACCAATTCTATGTCATGTATTTTGTATCTATCGAGCTGCATTCCAGCCTCAATATCTGTCAACTCCCCATCCACTCTCACTTTGCGATAACCCTGCTTTCTTACTTGCTCAAATAATTCTCTGTAATGCCCTTTTCTACCTTTAATTAAGGGTGCTAGAACAGCTATTCTTGTTCCCTTAAATGTTTCAATAATATTGCTTAAAATTTCGTCTTCGGTGTAGCGAATCATTTTCTTGCCAGACAGATAACTGTATGGTTCTCCGGCTCTGGCAAACAATAATCTTAAAAAATCATAAATCTCTGTAATGGTTCCGACTGTACTTCTGGGATTTCGGCTCACTGTTTTTTGTTCAATACTAATAACAGGAGACAAACCATTGATTTTATCGACATTAGGCCGTCTCATATCACCGATAAACTGTCGTGCATAAGCACTGAAAGTTTCTAGATAACGGCGTTGACCTTCGGCAAATATAGTATCAAATGCCAAACTCGACTTGCCACTACCACTCAAACCAGTAAAAACAACTAACTTATTTCGTGGTATAGTTAAATCAACTTGCTTTAAGTTATGTTCAGCGGCTCCGATAATCTCAATCTCTTCTTGGTTATACATTCAATATTTTAAACAATTTTGCAAAGGTCTTGTTTTTTGGCTTATGAAAAAATTAAACTTAAGATCAAATAAAAAAAACCTCAACTGAATTTATCAATTGAGGTTTTTAAAGTGTAGTTAGAATCTAATTATTTCAAAATCTTAATCCCTGTTGCTTCAAAGCCTAAGGTAATTATCGGTGACTTAATTTTCTTTTTTGCTTCTTCCAAAGTCATCGTTTTGGCATCGTCTACCAACTCATGTATTTGTTGTTCCACAGAAGTAGTATCGTAATAAAATCTACCATTTGCTATCACCTGATTTCCTGCCAAATCTTTGTGCATTAAAAACTTATGAGCAAAATCAACAGTAATAGTAGTGTCTTTACCTTTCAAACTAAACCAACATCCTTTACTTTGACACACGGTTGAAATAGTGCCTTTTATTTTAGATTCCATGTTAGCCCCATTTTTAAAATTCAAAATTGATGCATTTAATAACATGGCAGCCGATGTATCAAAAGATTGCCCATAAAAACCATCAACAAGCGTTGGTGTAAGTAAATCTTCTTGCTTACATTCATCAGGCTCCTCAGTCGCAGTAGCTTGTTCTGCCGGCACTGTGTTACATGCAGATAATGCAACAATTATAAGTGCAAAAAATAAATAATTCAATTTCATTCTACAAACATAATCAAAAAAGAACATTTTCAAAAAAACAGATATAAATGTATCTTATTATTAAAAATGTAGTATTATCTGACATCATTTTTATTATTGAGCTAAAAATAATAAATTTGCCACACATTATAAAAATTATGGCATTTGATATAGAAATGATTAAAAAGGTATATGAAAATATGCCAAGCCGCATTGAAGCAGCTAGAAAACTTATTGGAAAACCATTAACGCTTACAGAAAAAATCCTTTATTCTCACTTAACAGAAGGTAACACAACTTCTATTTACGAAAGAGGAAATAGTTATGTAGATTTTGCCCCAGACAGAGTGGCTATGCAAGATGCTACAGCTCAAATGGCATTGTTGCAATTTATGCAAGCAGGTCGTCCAAAAGTGGCTGTACCTTCTACGGTTCATTGCGACCATTTAATTAACGCAAAAGTGGAAGCGAAACAAGATTTGGCTTTTGCTAACGAAGAGTCTAAAGAAGTATTTGATTTCTTAAGCTCAGTTTCAAATAAATATGGTATCGGTTTTTGGAAACCAGGTGCAGGTATCATTCACCAAGTAGTACTTGAAAATTATGCTTTCCCAGGTGGAATGATGATAGGAACTGACTCACACACTGTAAATGCAGGTGGATTAGGTATGTTAGCCATCGGTGTGGGTGGTGCTGATGCTTGTGATGTAATGGCAGGTTTGCCTTGGGAGTTGAAATTCCCTAAATTAATAGGTGTAAAACTAACTGGTAAATTAAGCGGTTGGGCATCTCCTAAAGATGTGATTTTAAAAGTAGCAGGTATCTTAACCGTAAAAGGTGGAACTGGCGCTATTGTTGAATATTTTGGCGAAGGTGCTACGAGTATGAGTTGTACTGGTAAAGGCACTATTTGTAATATGGGTGCTGAAATTGGTGCTACTACTTCTACTTTTGGTTATGACGATAGCATGGAAAGATACTTGCGTGCAACAGGCAGAGCTGATGTAGCTGATTTGGCTAATGGTGTTAGAGAACACTTAACTGCTGATGCTGAATGTTATGCAAACCCTGAACAGTATTTCGATCAAGTCATTGAATTGAATTTATCTGAATTAGAACCATACATCAATGGTCCTTTTACTCCAGATTTAGCAACACCTATCAGCAAAATGAAAGAAGTAGCTGCTGCGAATGGTTGGCCTACAAACATTGAAGTGGGATTAATTGGAAGTTGCACAAACTCTAGCTATGAAGATATTTCAAGAGCAGCTAGTTTAGCCAA
>JBIPNH010000036.1:0-19549 GCA_044373665.1 Bacteroidia bacterium | reverse complement strand
AAAAAAACGATTTTATTTTCTGTTAGTAATGGTGGATTTAGAGTTGACAATGAGTACTTATTTGATATTTTTGATAGTGAAGCTATTAGGGAAAAAGGTAAAACATATTTTATTGATGAAAATGGAGGTAAAATAGACTTTAATGTAACTTCTTTTCACTTATCAAGTCAAGTATATTTCAGAAACAATGGAGCTGTTGCGCCACTGGGCAAATATTTTGTTTATGGTTTGTCTCACAGTATTATCAATATCAAAGAAGTTAATGTGTTATATTCTGAGAACTATACTATACCTTCTGTAAAATTAACAAAAATAGACCATACATCCACTTCTTTAAGTACCTTTTTTATAGGTTTTGGCTCTAAACGATTTATTGACAACAATATCTTTATCAATAAAATGATACAGTTTAATTTGCCTTTGAATTTTTACACACCTAATGTTAATCAATATGCATATAAGCCTACTTTGAGAGGTGACTTAGAAAACAGTATTGTAAAATTTGCCTTTTCGAGACAAAATACTTTGAACTTTTCTGTAGGAGTAGGCGCTGCTTTTTAAGCCAAACTAATATAATTTGAAGTTTATCTAAGTAAATAAAAGACGCCATTCTTGTATTTCCATGGCGTTGTTTTTCCTTTGTACTTAACCTGATAAATATAATAATCGGTTGGGCAAAGTTTCTCTTTGTAAAACCCATTCCAACCTTTTTTCGGATTATTCGTTTCAAAAAGCAATTCACCCCATCGGTTAAATATTTTCAAATCAATTTTAACGATTGACAATGAATGGATTTTAAACACATCGTTGATTTCATCATCATTGGGCGTAAAGGCATCGGGGACGAATAAACTGACAGTATCTAGTATGCAGATGCTTGCTTTAAAACTGTCCTTACAACCTCCCTCATTTGAAATAAAGAGTTTAATTTCATAACGGTCTGTATCTCCTTTATACAAATGTGTAGGATTCGTTTGCTCATCATAAGAATCCGTATTACCATCTCCAAAATCCCAAATACCTGAAGTTCCGCCCTCACTGGCATTGATGATTTTCAACAAGGCATTGTTACTATATAAACATTGGGAAGAAGGTACTGTTGTAAAAAAAGCTCTTATCCTGTCATATCCCGGTATAGTAACACTTGTATCATAAAAACAATTGGTCTCAAGATTTTTAACTTTTACTTTATAGGTGGTAGCAACTGGTGCAACTATTCTACTTGTTTTTTGAATTGGAATGGTATTCCATGTATATGAATAACGGCCAGTATCGTTCATTTTCAACTCAGCAAAACCTTGATTTCCGAAACACATTTTGGTTGAAGTTTGAACCCTTCCAAATAAGGGTAGATGAACATAAATAAAAGTTTGTCTTTGAACCGAATCACTACAGCCATCTTTTAATACAACATTGTATTGAGTGGTTCTTTTGGGTGCTTCATAAATATTAGGGACATTCAACTGACCGCTACTCCAAACCAAAGTTGAATTAACATTTCCACCCTTACTTAGTGTTGACAATTCTACCGTTTCTCCAATACAAATACTGTCTTTGTTTTTTGACAATGTCAAAGTTAACGGCTCCCCAACTGTAACGTCTTTAGAAAAAGTACTGATACATTTTCCTGAACCAAAAGTGTATGTAATTCTGTGAACTCCCTGATTGGCTTTACTTGGATTAAAAGCAGTTCCTACCAAACCAATTCCTTGTAAAAGACCACCTACAGGATTTAAAACTAATTGAGTGATAGAATCTTTGTAACAATAGTAATCTCTTAACCCCAATATAGAAACATTGGGCAATCCATTGACTTTAATTTTAACTGTATCAGTACATTTTCCTGGCAAATTAAATAAGATTAAGTGAGTTCCAACACCTGCAATAGCTGGATTGAAAATCCCCTTTTGGGCATTTGTAATTCCTGGGCCAAAAAACAGACCGGCACCTTCCCCATTTCTTAGTTGATAAGGGTCGTCTGCTATACACAATACTGTGTCTTTTTGGATATTTGCTCTATTATAAACTTGAATAACGATAGTATCTTGACAACCATTTGCTGTTCCTATAATTGTATAAAAAGTACCTCGACCTGCTAAAGTTGGGCTAAATTTTTGATTGTAAACCGATGAGCCTACTATTGCATTGCTGCCTGTAAACATCATGTTCCAAGGATCATTTTGCAAATAAGCATTTCTCATAAAATAGGCAGTATCTGAAATACAATTCTTAACAGTGTCTTTGTAAAACCGAGTGTATCTCAAGTACATTATTTTAACATCTTTACATCCATTTACCCCATGGTAGGTTAAGTTTGACTGAACAAAAGTAGATTTACTAGGCACTCTAAAACTATCGGCATCAAACAATCCATTATTGGCGTCAAAAATCCCTTTACCCGTCCAATAACCTCCTACAGGTAATCCTTGAGGCAGCAATCTTTGACCAGCATCGGGACATGCTATTTCATCGAATCTGGCATCAATTTCTTGAATAAATCGTCTTAGCGTATCGCGGCAACCATTGATGGTATAAATATAAATCTTGTTCCCTGCCGCAGCAGTTGGAGGTGTTGAAATTCCCAACCTTGCATTTGTTATACCAGGACCAGTCCAATTACCTCCTACAGGTGTAAAATTCTTAAAAGTATCAATTGCCTTAGATTTACAAATGGTATCTCGTTTAACAATATTTATTAAGTCAATATTTATAATTTTATCACTAGTACAACCATTCCAAGAATAGGCAACAGTAAAAGAACCACTGCTAGAGGGCGGAGTAATAAGTCCCGCAGCACTGATATTGGGACCACTCCAAGTTCCACCCGGTGGCGTAAATCCAGACACCATAAATGCCGAAGATGAAGGACAAGCGGCTAAAGGTGTTCCTGCACTAATCGGGCGAACGGTTACCACAACAGTATCTGCGCAACCGCCTATTGAATAGGCTATTTTGAATGTCCCTCCCCTAGCCAAACTAGGACTAAAAGTTCCATTTGCGGCACTTGTAATACCCGTTCCTGACCATACCCCTCCACTTGGGTTTGCTTTTAAATTAAAAGAAGGTGAAGATTGACAAACGGTTGTATCATTTTGAGCTACGGGAGGATCTAAAACCGTTATAACGACAGTATCATATCCAGGCACTGAAACTCCATCAGAAACTCTAAGAATGTATGTGGTTGTTGCTGTTGGACAAACAGTTTGTGGCGGTGCAGAAGACAAACCACCACTAAGCCATGTGTATGAATAACTACTTGCATTTCCCCCACTTACAATGGCTGTAAGATTCGCACAAGTCCCTTTACAAATAATCAATCTATTACTTCGCAAGTCCACTTGAATAGGGCAATCTGTAATTTTAAAATTTAGCGTTGATTTTATCACCCAAACACTGTCACAAGCATCTTTAAAAGAGGACGTTAGCAGCAAGGAATAATTACCACTTCTATTCAGTCCACTTGCAAAAGAAACATCAAAAGTATTTGTTTCATTTTTGGAATTACATGAAATGGGCGTTACTGAAGTGATGGCGGTTGATAGCGTTCCCGACAATTTAAAACTAGATGCTTTTACAGAATCACAATTAAAAGGTTGGTCTAAGGTTACTCTAATTTTATTTGAATTACAGGTAGGATTTGTTATTGGACTAAATTTGGGTTGTGGCACTTGCGTAATTTTACCTTCCCAAGTAAGTTCCCATCCATCGCAAACAATATTTTTATCAGAATGGAAATAAAAAGTAATGGCTGAATCGTTTGAGGTGATGTTGGTTGGATTATTAATCGTTCCTGTATAAGTGCGAATAAGCGTACCTGTTGTGTCTCTTCCTCTGTAAGCTTTTAAATAATCAGAACCTGCCTCAGTACAAAAACTTCCTTTGAACTTGATAGAAATGGAGCTTGCTCCTTTCACTATTATAGTAAAAATCAAATCTTCGTTATTGGCATATTTAGTGGTTGATTGTTGATTGGCTTCACTGTCTTTTAATGAGCCTTTACATGCATAGACCTTTGCATTAGACATTTTATATTCCGTTTGGGCCTTTGCTTGAAATAAAAACATAAAAAATCCTAATAAAACCAGTTTATAGATTTTAAAACCATTTAAATATGTAAACAAATGTCTCATTTACTTTTTAATTGTAATTTCGGGTGTAACGATGGTATTACTCCACTGCCCTGCCCTGTCTTTTAATTTAATTTCAAAATTAGTTGTTTCCTTAAGTGCCGTTCCTAGCAAAAATGTATTTTTAATTTTTACTATTAATTCACCTTTAATAAAAACAGAACTTGTAGGTGGAGCAAGAGGTGGAATAAAATAATAATCAGGTTTTGACAAACGTCTGTCTTTTACATAAATTGCATTTTGGTCAGGATTTATTTCTCCTAAATCGCCATTTGCATCAGAGTATTCAAATTTAATTTCCAAACTGTCCTTGTACTGAACAACCTCTGTTGCACTAATCGAAATAAACTTAATAACTGGGGCCGCATTTGAGGTGTCTTTTTTACAATTCTGCAAAACTAACAACAACAAGCTATAAATAACAATTCGTCTCATTAATTAATCTTTATTGCGAAGTATTTTTTGAAGTTAAATGACGTTTCATTGGAGGGAATAAATAGACTTGGATTAACATTATCAGTTGTATTTATTCTACACCATACCACATCACCTGAAACTCCTACAGAGGAAAGCGGCAATGTTATACTGTACCAATATTCAACTGTTTCTCCTGAAACACCCAAGCCTAAAAACGGAGAACTTTCTTTAGCCAAAGCTTGTTCAGTGCCTTTAAATTCATAAGGATTCAGCGAAAAATTAATTGTATTGGGACCTAACTGCGACAATGGGGTTTTATCATCGAGAATAGAAATCATTATTTTAACTTGATTGGCATTGGAAGGCACTAAAACTGGTTGGTAACCTACATGAGGCAAAGGGGTTGTTGAACCATTCACAAATACTAACAATCCACCCATTTGAGGGGTAAAGTCAATATTACTTGGACTATTCCCAAATTGGTCTTTTGCGCCATTATTAATCCACGTTCTAATGTTCTCAATATAAGTCTCTTTTTTTTCAGGCCAATCACTACCCGGATCTGTCGTCAGTGGCATTTTACCTTGAGTCCCTGGTATAAATTCTAAGATTCTGTGCAATAGCATACTTTGAGAGGCATTCCCTGGCACAACTCTTTTTGAAAACTGAGCTTGATTAGGGTCAGTATTGGTGCTTAATCGGTTTATTAATGAGTTGTATGTGCTTTCAATGGTTCTAAAATCAGGTTCAAAATTCCCATCGTGACAACCGCTGTTTGAGCATGTTGGTTTAAATATATTCTTATGTAAACCTTGAATTGAATTTGGATCAATCTCAACATTGTCTATTGGAGATTCTTTAACATCGTCTTTCCAATTGTTATAGGGATTTTCATTTTTATTTTTGGAACAAGCTCCCAAAAACAGAACAATCAAAGTAGAAAAAATAAATAATCTTGTATTTCTCTTTAACATAGGCTTTTACTTATATTCTATCAAACAAACTTCGTGCATCGGGGTCAATAATTCCTGCAGACTTTACTTGGTCTTTAAACCCTAAAATATCTGCAATTGTTAATGTAAAATCGGTAACTTTACCGATAGGATTATTTTCAGAACCAATCATTAAATTGGAAGGAACATTTTTTCCAACCATTCCACCGAAAACTCTCAAAGAGTTAGCATCACCATGGTCGTATCCATACCAGTCGTTTTCATCTAAGATGGGATTATGATTTAAATTTCTACCACATTCAGGCACAAAAGTCATTATTGTTTTGCCACTCATTTCAGGAATTTGTGTTTGAATATAATTCCATAAAAAACCAAGGGCATGATCCGCTTTATGCATGGCTTGCAGGTATCCTGTAAAGTTACTGTGACATCCATCTATATTGCTCATATTCACCACCAATAATTTAGGTTTAAAAACCCTTAACACTTCGGCTGCATAACCTATTGTAGATCCATCACCACCTGAAACGGGTGGCATAGGAAGTAATCCTGCCGATTGACGATTAAAAGTCTCTTCTATAAATGTTTTAATCCGTGTTTTTTCTTCATCCGTATTTTTGATCCCCGGAATATCGCCTTGTCTGATGTTAAATGAATTGTCTAAAAAGTTCTTCATTTTATACATTGGCTCAAGTTCTTCTTGAGGATGGTAAATCTTTGCATTAGATAAAGTTGCTCTTCCATCTCCACCGAAAGTTATTCCGGGTGCAAAAAAATTAGCTCCATATTGTAATCCAAAATCGGGGTGTCGACTGGAGTTGAGCAAGGGTGTTGAGTTCGATATTGTGTTTCCAATAAACCAAACATCTGTTGCTTTAAAACCTCCAAATTTACGGGCATATTCAAAAATTGTAGGATTTACAGGCCTAACTTTTAAACCTTGCCCCTGAACACCACTTCCTGTAACCAAAGAATTTAATCCACCATAGTGCCCTCCAGAAATGGCGCGCATTTCAGCAAATAGAGTTCCTTGCTTTTGGATAGATTGTGATAAAATCTTGGGTATTGGTTGACTTCCATTAGGCTGTCCGGAGGGAGTTGTTCCATAAGCAATTTTAGTAGAAGGAGCTGCTCCTTCTAAAATATTGTACATAATATTTCCTTCAACATTGTACCCCTGACTGTCCGACAAATAGCGTTGTAATATAGAATCTTGTTGCCTTAAACCTCCACCAAACAACACATAAACTACGTGTTCAGCTTTGGGTTCATTGGTTCTGGCAAACAACCTTCCACTTGGAAGGAGATAAGGCAATACCAATCCTGCTGCTGCTACTTTAGCTGTTTGTTTTACAAAATCTCTTCTTTTCATTTTTATAATTTAATGGATTAGTAGAAAAAATATTCATCAGAGGCTGCAAAAGCCGTGTAAACTAATTCAGGAGAAAAATTAGGATTACTTTTGTTGGCATTTATATAATTTCTGAACCATGTTCTTTCTGCTTCTGTAGGTCGTCTAATAAAAAACCGAACATAAGTTTCTTCAATAAAACGTTCAGTACTGTCTATCATAAACCTTCTAGTGGGTAATTTCACTTGACTAGAGTTCATGTAATTACTAATAATAACTTCATTAATAAGTGATTTATCACCACAACTTTGAATCACCCTGTCTGTTCGGCTCAATTCATTTACTGACGATGGTTTTTGAAACAAATTAGTCGTTAAAATACTGTGATATTCAATATTTGATTTAGCCTTATTCTTGTTTAAATTATCGCCATAAGAATCTGTATTAACGACTTGATATTCCGTCTTTTTTTGACAAGCAATAAAAGAAAGAAGACCCAATAAGATAAAAGTTAGTTTAAAACTGTGCATATTCATCTGTACTCATTATTAAAAGTTGAACTTTTTGTAAATTCTTGGTTTGGTAAAAATCAACCATTAGGTTAACCGTTTCTTGTGTTGTAGGTTCTCTTCCTACCAAAGTAAGGTAGCACCATTTTATTAATCCCTCGCTGAATTCCCTCGACTTCACTAACATTTGACAATAGGCATACTTATTGTCAGCATAGCCCCCAAAAAGGGAACCACCTTTGCCTTTTTCAATGATTTCGAAACCTATATTGAATTCATCTCTTGTTGGAAATCTAAAAAATAAATCATCAAAAGAGGCATTCACAAAATTGAAAGAATTCATATTTATAACATCGTAAATGGGATTGTCCAACATAAATGCGTACATGTCTCCAATTTGGATTTGACCAACTTGGTACGCTCTTCTAGATTTTAGAACATTTTTACATCTATCAATTGTGGCCATGGCCGAAAACACGCCAATAGAATCGCCCAATAGCCTTGAGGTCAATAATGAAAACTGCGCAATTCCAATGGGTTGACTAATTTCTTCTTCAGAGGCTCCTTCAAGTAATCTAGCTTTTGTTAAATCATAAATTCTTTGGTAGTAGGCTCTTCTGTATGATGAATCTCCGGGGACAAAAATGGAATCTGTCATTAATCTCATAATAACATCCTGCCTACTTTTGATAGATAAATTCCCTTTTCTTAATAACTCTAAATCCCTCAATGATTCTGCATCTAAAGGCTCTCTACCTAATAAGTCAATATAGATTCTGTTGATGTAATTTTCAACTTTCACAGTTGATACATCATCATAAGTTTTGGGTTTATTATTTGGAATAACAGTGGCATCTTTTTTAGAACAAGACACGACCATTACAAACCAAAAGAATGTGAAAAAAAAACGAAAAAAAGGAGTGTAAAATTGGCTCATTATACTCTACTATTATTCAAATTAACTTAAAAAAGAGTAGAAAAACAAATTCAATTTAATTTTCCAACAGTTGTTCCATTATTATTTTAAGCTTTTCAGCACTTGGAAGCATTTCTTTTTCGAGTTCAATATTGAGTGGAATAGCAGGCAAATTAGCAGATCCAACAATTTCGATAGGCGCATCCAAATATTGGAAACAATTTTTTTGAATTCTACCTGCAATAGCTTCCGCAAATGAATTTCTTAAAGTTTCTTCGGTTAATACAATAGCTTTACCATGTTTTTTAACAACCTTAAAAATGGTTTCATCGTCGCAAGGGTTTAATGTTCTTAAATCCACAATTTCCACATTTTCACTCATTGACTTTGAGGCATTTAAAGCCCAATAAACGCCCATTCCATAGGTTATTACGGCTATTGATTCTCCGTATTTAACGGCATCCTCGCTTGCGGTTTGAACGATATTAGCTTTACCAAGTGGAATGACATAATCTTCGGATGGTTCAGGCATTTTGGCCAATTCAGTACCGGGCACTTTGCTCCAATAGAGACCTTTGTGCTCAAACATAACCACTGGATTAGGATCATAAAAAGCAGCTTTTAACAAGCCTTTCATATCGGCAGCGTTGCTTGGGTATACGACTTTTATGCCTTTAATTTGCAAAATACTGCTTTCAACGGTTCCAGAATGGTAGGGACCTCCACCACCATAAGCTCCCGTAGGAATTCTTATCAATGATTGAATAGGAAATTGCCCATTAGAAAGGAAACAACTTTTTGACAATTCCTCGACCAACTGATTGATTCCGGGCCATATATAATCTGCAAATTGAATTTCAACGATTGGCTTACAACCAACGGCGCTCATTCCCGCTGTTGAACCAACGATATAGGCCTCTTGTATGGGGGTATTAAAAACCCTGTCTTTACCATATTTTTTTGCCAATGTAGCCGCTTCACGAAATACACCACCTAATCTCATCCCAACATCTTGTCCATACAGAAGTGCTTCAGGATGATTTTTCAAAATTTCGTCACACGCAAACAAGGCTGCATCAACCATAACTATAGGCTCCTTACCAACAGGACATCGCTCACCTGCTTCTTCCTTTATTGGAGTCTCAGCAAATTCATGCAAATACAAAGTTTCAGGCGAAGGCTGAGGTGCATTGACGGCTCTTTCAAAACTCTCTTTGATTTCCAATTGAGCCTCTTTATAAATCTCGTCCAATTGTTGAGTAGATACTCCCAAATCCAACAATACTTTTTTTAATTTCGGGAATGGGTCGTCAACAATATCTTGCTCTAAATCATCTCTGTACCATTCACTTCTTACACCACTTGTATGGTGTCCAAGTAAAGGCACTTTGGCGTGTAATAACATTGGTTTGCGATTTTTCCTTACCCAAGAAACCGCAGATTGAAGATCTTCATAACAAGTCACAAAATCACTTCCATCGGTTCTTGCTCTTTTAAGGCCTTTAAAGCCTGCTGCAAATTCATAGGCATCCATTGCTCTCATTTCATCACCACTCGCAGAAATACCCCAATCATTGTCTTGCACCAAATACAAAATGGGCAATTCCTTTAAAACTGCCATTTGAAGTGCTTCGCTGACTTCACCTTCAGTCATACTACCATCGCCTATACTGCACAATACAATAGGCGGCTCAATAGACTCTAACAAACCCTGACTTTCTTTATATTTCAACCCATGCGCCATCCCAGTTGCGGGAATAGCTTGCATACCTGTTGCACTACTTTGGTGAGGAATAGTTGGCATTCCTTCTCTTTTTAAGGATGGGTGAGAATAGTAGGTTCTACCACCAGAAAAGGGATCGTCGGCCTTTGCGAGTAATTGCAACATCAACTCGTAAGGCTGCATTCCTATGGCCAAAAGCAAACTTTCATCTCGGTAATAAGGAGCTGCATAATCTATAGATTTTAACAAAAAACCTGCTGCAATTTGAATTGCCTCATGCCCTTTGCTTGTAGAGTGAACATATTTTGTGATAGGTCGGTTCTCGTCATAAATATCTGCCATACATCTGGCTTTAGACATTAATAGATAAGCCTTAAGTAAAATCTCTTTTGTAACCATTATTGATAGGTGCAATGTTACGAAAAAATTAAAAAAAATCCTTAATACGATTGGATTAATTTCCCATTTAGGTTAAGGGATATCTATTTCAATGTATTAGACGGACCAAATTTCCAACTCCTATTAAAACTCCAAATTTGATTTTCCAAAAAGTGGTCTTAAAAGAAAAGAGCTAAGTGACATTCTGAAACTTTTACTGAACTTGATTCAGTATAAATTTTGATGACAAAATTTTCTAGAGACATGTCTTGAAACAGATACTGAATAAAAGTACTATGCAACACCCCATTCGTAACTTTTTCCAGCATGACTGAAATCCTCATGCATAACAACGGAAAACCATTAACCATTAACCATTAACCAATAACCTCACGCTGAACGGCGTGAAACCATTCCCTATGCCAAACTCTGTAATTTAGTAACCGAACGAGAGTGAATTGTTAAAACAGGTATAGTTGATGTGCTTACCAATTGCTGTGCGTAGGTACCCATAAAAAAACTATTGGTATTTTCCGTTTCAGTCATAATTGTAATTAAGTCACATTTATGCATTTGAGCAAACTTGATACAATCCTCGGCAACATTATTTCCATAACTTTCATCAAAAGTGGTTTTAATACCTTCCTTACTCAACAATTCCTCCACTTGATGCGCATATTTGGCTAACTTAACTCTAGACTCTACTTTCATCACCTTAGAAACATTAAAAATCAACACATCGGCATCGAATGCTTTAGCAAACAATTTAACGTGATTAATTTTTTGTCTAGTTTCTTCACTGTCGTCCAATGGCAGCATAATTTTAGAAAATCCAACAAAAGAAGACACATCACCTTGTAAAGTTAAAACAGGGCAATGCGAAGTACTTACCACTTTAAAAGCATTGCTACCAACCCACAATTGTTGCCAACCCGAAACACCATAAGCGCCCATCACAATTAAGTCAATACTTAATTCAACTTCTGCTTTAATAATTTCTTTGTGAATTTGCCCACTCCTTTCAATAAATGTAAACTGCGCATTTTCCGAGTTGCAAATATCACGTATTTGATCAATAATATTTGACTCAGATAAAGACGTTACAACGTGAATAATGTACAATTTTGAATTCAAAAGTTTTGAAATTGAGATTGCAGTTTTAAGAGCACCCATTGCGGATGGAGAATTGGCAAATGGCACGAGAATTTTGTTGATTGTAGCCATACTATTTTATTTATTTTTAACAAATTAAGCATATTTTTTCCTTAAAATCCAAATAAATCTTATTTTTATTTTCATGAAACTGAGATTTAAGTCCTGATTTTCAGTCGAAATGTAATTTAATTGCCTTTACTTTGCCTTCTGAAATGGCAGGTATTTATATTCACATCCCTTTTTGTAAACAAGCGTGCATTTATTGTAACTTTTACTTCGAAAAAGGGAAAAAAAACCAAACGGCTTTAGTAGATGCAATCATCAATGAGATTGAAATTCGAAAAAACGAAATATCTGAACCTATAAAAACACTATATTTCGGGGGTGGCACTCCCTCCTACCTTGATTCTCAATATCTTGAGAAAATAATTAATGCCGTTCATTCAAATTATAACACGTCTTTATTAACAGAAGTAACTCTTGAGGCTAACCCTGATGATATAGACACAGTAAAACTAATCAATTGGAAGTCATTGGGGATAAACCGATTGAGCATAGGCGTTCAAAGCTTTTATGATTCACACCTTAAATGGATGAACAGAGCGCATAACAGTGAAGAAGCTGAGTCATCCATTAAAGAAGCCTTAAAACTCAACTTTGAATTGAGTATTGATTTAATCTTTGGAATTCCAGACTCCACTCACGAACAATGGTTGAGCAATTTGAACAAAACTATTGCTTTAGGAGTTCACCATATTTCGTGCTATGGATTAACGCTTGAGCCAAATACCCCATGGGAAAAATTGATTAAAAGAGGACAATATCAAAACACCAGTGATGGTTTGAGTGCAGAACAGTTTGAAATGGCTGATAATATTTTGCAACTAAACCATTACGAGCATTATGAAATCAGCAATTATGCCTTGAAGGATAAAAAAGCAAAGCACAATTCCTCTTATTGGGCAGGTGAACAATACATTGGCATTGGACCTTCAGCACATTCATTCAATCACACTTCACGAAGTTGGAATATTTCGGATATTAAACAGTATATCGAATCATTGTCAAACAATATACGTCCGTATGAAGAAGAACAATTGAGTAAAGAAAACCGAATAAATGAATACCTGATGACTAGCTTAAGAACAAGTGATGGTATTATTATTGACAAATTGAATGAATTAGGAATCCAAGTGAATGACCTGAAAGCTCAACTAACGGAGGAAATAAAAAAAGGCTTTGTCTTGTTAAATGACAAAGCCTTAAAATTAAGTCCTAAAGGAATGTTATATGCCGATGCTATAGCCTCAAAGCTCTTTGTTTAGTATCTACTATAAGAGCTCCTGTATTTTCTAGAATTAGCGTATCTGTTGTAATAGCCGCCATTATTAGTTCGTTTGTAAGCCATTAATGTATCAAACATGATGGAAGAAAAAACCTCTTCTTTCGTTTCCAATGAACCTACCATTCTCGACTCACTTTCAAAGAGCACTTTACTTAAATCGGCGTTAAGCTTTGTGGTATCAGTTGGAAGCGATGAAGATACAAACAAGAACCAATCTGACTCATCTTCTATTTGGTATTGATACAAGTAAACTAGGCTAGTGTCTTCGCCCAAAATAAGTGTTCTTGTTGATAAAAACTCGACTGTATCAATTTTATTATACTCACTTGAAAGGGCGTATAGTTCGGCTAAAACGAAATCTTTTTGGTTGAGATACTCTTTTGGAAATTTGTTTAATTTTTTAGCATGATGTAAAATGGAATACAATTCATTTCTTGTGTCTTTGTTTTTTGCCAATGCCATGTAAACTGAGTCGTGGTAATACAAATCATACTTGAGTAACACCGGCATTAAACTTAAGCGTTTGGTGTTATTGGTAATTGTTAAAATCTTATTTACAACTACTTTAAGAGGATTGCTTTTATTGTAAAGAGGCAGAGATAAATCAAGGATATCCGACAATAAATCATAAGAATAAAAACCATCATAATCATAGCTTTCTCTGTTGTTTTTTTCCGGAATTCTATACCCCATCATGTTGTAGAATGACCTAGTTTCATAAACACTTTCTGCATTTTCATCCTTAGTCAAAGCTGCCATCATTCGCTTGTATTCAATAGTGGTTTCAAACACCAATCTGTCGTGAATATTGGCATAATCTTTCTCATTGATAATACCACTGTCCTTCATTATTGACAACATTCTATAAGCGGTATTTCGGTATTCATAAATACTGGTTAAGGCAATTAACTCAGGCAATATCTGTTTGGTTAATTTCAATGAATCAGAAAAAGCATAAAGCATAGATTCCATTTCATCTTCATCATCAGAGATTGGTAAATCATTGGCAAGAATGGGTTTTATAGTTTGATACGCAACACTGTTTTTTTGAGATGCTATCGCTTTTAAAATGACAATTTGCAAATAAGCGGTGTCTGAAAAGCGGTTATACAATTTTTGCAAATAAGGGATTGTTAGATCAGAGGCACTGTCAATGTCGCTTAATTTTTCAATCAATACAGTTCTAATTGGGGCCGCATCCCCTTTCATTGAAATGGTATCAATAATTTTACATAAATGTGAAAAATCCTTTTTAGTAAACTCAATGTCTTCAACATAGCTAATACTTGATTTTCTTTTAATGCTATCTTTGCTTACAAAATCTTGAATAAAACGATAACCTTTCTTTTCAAAAATATCTCCTTTTTTGGCCGTATCTACAATTTCAAAGGTATTGATAAATGTATTTATAAAATCACTATTCCCTTTAATTGAATCTGTGTAAGCTTCGACATAATAACGATTAACCCCACTTAAAGAATTAAGCACCTTGATAATACGATGTGTGTTGGTATCAGTATATGAAAAAAGACTGTATTTAACGCCATTTTTTTCAAAATACTTTTCATTAGTAACCTTTAAGGAAGCTGTTTTTTTCCATGAGCTATAATAAGCTTCAGGTGTTTTATTTTGATTTTCATAGTATCCATACTTGTATTTTTTTACGGTAATAAAATCATGAGTATTTTCAGGAATAAAATACATTTCATCAAAAGACCCTTGATAATATTCTTTAATTTTCTTTTCACCTTCATCCTCTGCAGGTTCATAACCATAAAAGCCGTCATTAGAACTTTCCTTTACTATACTTGGATTAATGGGGGTTTTAACTTTAAATTGCATAAGCGTATCAGCATAATCAAAATACTGATATTGCGGCCTTTGATTAAACGAAATAGAATTAAAGAAAACATGGTTAAAATCGGCTTCTTGTGAAGGTTTCAAAACAAACATTAAATACCGTGAACCCACCAAAACAAAACGGGCAAGAATCTTATTTTTCAACTTATTTTCATAAGCTACATCCATTGCCTTGTATCCATCTAATTGGACAAACTGATGATTGATTGGTTTAAAATTATCCGTTGAGGCAAATCCTGATGCCATAACATGTAATTCGAACGTATCTTCTTCCAAATAATTCTGATTAATAATATCCAGTTGTTTGATAAGGTAAGTATTACCCGTTGTTTTCTCATAGACTAAATGTTCATAAGAAGGCTCCGACTTATCAATTTTTGCAAATTTGTTGGCTTTGTTGTACACAGGAAGTTGAATATTAAAAACACTATCGGGACTACTTGTTGAGTTCCAATTTAGATTTTGACCCTCATTAATTTTCAATGAATTAAAGAAATTATTAGCATCCTTAGAAATTGCAAAATTCTTTTTCCCTGATAATCTAACTATGTAAATATTAAATGGTGAAGCAAGAATATGAAAACGATTCAAATCGCCTGTTTTCAGTTTGGTTACAATTTCAATCCCTTTAAACCCATTAGACATAATGGCCTTTCTATTGGTTATTTCACCTGGAATATTTTCAAAAATCATTGTATCAATTTCTTCTAAAATATCTTCAGGAGATTTTCCCGAAAAAATTGCATTTGATTTTATTTTTTCGATTTGAAAATAGTGACTATTGGCCAAATCGGGAGAAAGGTATGTTGTGAAATAGTTATTGTCATTGATTTGTGACAATCTTGAAGGCAGAGAGGCTGAAATTAATCCATCGTCGGAAGTAAACGTATTGTATTTATGAACGTAGTTTTTTTCTTCAAACTTTTTAGCCATTTTACTTTTCTCCTTTGCGATACTTTGCACTGCCCTTACTTTATATCCTTGTGCTATGAGCATATTTAGAACTCCTTTATCTCCCGGAAGATGGGCACAACCGACACCAGTAAACATCACTTTACCTAATTTCATTATAGAATCCATTCGTCGCACCATGTTCGCATTGCGTTTATACAACATATATTCCAAATAGTGTTCGCTTTCGGTCATTCTATCAATAGAATCTATCATGTAAATATCTCCTTTGCGATAAGCATCACCCATTTGTTGTCTTAGTTGGTAAGTACTTCTTTTGTATTTCTTTTTAGGCTTTGCATCCTTAGGTTCTTTTGCCGCAATTTTTACCAACTCACGGCTTTCTTCAAACCCTTCAACACCTGTAAAGTCTTTACCCATTTTTTTAGCCAGTTGATATATGTACAAATCGAGCCAAGCATCTTCTTCAAAATCATCTTGATCACCTCTTTTTAATAAATAATTAACCTCACGGGCTTCGGCGCTCAATTTCTTAGCAATCAATTTTTTATTGTAACTACTCAATCCGAAAGTATAGAGATTGAGAAATCCATAAGTACTTTTTTGTTCAACTTTGTTGACTTCGGTAGCATCTTCGTCATCGGTAATCCATTTATGAATGACACTGTCTAGGTTTTGTTCTAAAGCAACAACATCAGACTTAGAAAGGGCAATGTAAAAGGAATCGCCCAGGTGAAAGGCAATTTTTTGACTCACGTGCATGGTACCGTAAACATAACTTGGCTTTTTAAGCCCGTTTCCAGTAATTTGCCATAAAAGTCCTTTTTGATTATTCAGTTGAGCGAACCCGAAATGAGCAACAACTAAAAGGGAGAATAAAATAATGTGTTTTTTTAACATAACAGAAGTTCAAAGATAAGCTTTGAAATAAAGAAAACGAAAAAAGGGATGAAAAATTTCATCCCTTTTTTAAAAAGTTATATTGAATATCAATTATTCAGCAACAACATCCACATCGATAGTTTTAGTAACTTCTTTGTGTAAGTTGATGTTTGCTTTGTATTCACCAATTGTTTTAGGCTCTTCAGTAAAAACAATTTTTCTTCTATCAACTTCAATTCCCATGTCTTTAAGGGCATTAGAAACTTGAAGAGTAGTGATAGATCCGAAGATTTTTCCGCTTGTTCCTGTTTTAGCTTTAAGAATCACTTTGATTCCTTCAAGTTTTACAGAAAGAGCTTCCGCATCTTTTTTGATTTTTTCTTGTTTGAATGCACGTTGTTTAACATCTTCTGCTAACATTTTAAGTGCAGACGAAGTTGCTAATTTAGCCATTCCTTGTGGAATTAAGTAATTTCTTCCATATCCTGGACGAACACTAACAACATCATCTTTATGTCCAAGATTTCTAACATCTTGGGTTAAAATTAATTTCATGTTTGACATTTTTTAAATCCTCCTTTTTTAAAATTATTTTAAACCGTCAGCTACATAAGGTAAAATAGCCATAAAACGAGCACGTTTAACTGCAGTAGACACTTTTCTTTGGTATTTATCTGAAGTTCCGGTGATTCTTCCTGGAAGAATTTTACCTTGTTCATTCATAAATTTCAATAAGAAATTTGCGTCTTTGTAGTCTACATACTTAATATTGTGTTTTTTGAAACGACAATATTTCTTTTTTATAACGGTTGGTTGTGTGTTGAAACCGAAAGTTTCTTGTGATGCTTGCTTACTCATACTTTAGCGTCCTCCTTTACGATTTTTGGAGCTGGTGCAATTTCTCCTTTTTGTTTACGTTCATTAAACAATACACCGTGTTTGTCTAATTTGGTGTTTAAGAATCTTAAAATTCGCTCATCTCTACGATAAACTGTCTCTAAGTTGGCAATGAACTCAGGGTTTGCCTGAAATTCAAAGAAATGATAGAAGCCGGTTGATTTCTTTTTAATCGGATAGGCTAATTTGGTCAAACCCCAATTGGTTTCATGTACCATTTTGCCTCCGTGCTCCGCAACCAACTGTCTGTAGCTTTTAACCGCTTCTTGCATTTGCGCTTCAGACAGTACGGGTGTTAAAATGATTGCAGATTCATAGTTAACTAAACTCATACTTTTTTGTATATTTATTTTTTTAAGGGCTGCAAAGATAATTAATTAATTTAAAAAACCAAACCATACTTTAACTCTGTTCCAATTACCTAATTTATACCCTTTTTCAAAAGTTTGTTTTTAAAATAACCGTGAAACCAAAATGATGCAAATTTGTTAGTATATTAAACATGCTAAAAATAAGAATGGGCGGAGTGCCCGAACACTTTAACCTTCCAATTATCCTTGCCAATGAATTTGGTTTATTCAAAAACAAAAACATTGAACTCGAATGGCACTATTTCCCTGCCGGAACCGGCGCAATGACTAAGGCAATTGCCAATAATGAAATAGACATTGCCGTTGGACTTACAGAAGGGGTCGTTGCGGCCATCATTAACGGATTAGAAGCAAAAATCATAAAACAATACATTAGCACTCCTCTTATTTGGGGCATTCATACTGGCAATCATTCTAATTTAAAAACAATAGGCGAATGTGAAGGTAAGAAATATGCCATTAGTAGATTGGGAAGTGGAAGCCATTTGATGGCACTTATTGACGCTGAAATCAGAGGTAAACGCATTCAAGAAAATGATTTTTTGTTAATTGAAAATCTGGACGGCGCTCTCCCCTCTTTGAGTAAAAATGATTCCCAAGTGTTTTTTTGGGAAAAATACACAACAAAACCCTTTGTAGATGCTGGTAAATTAAAACGAATTGGCGAATTTATTACGCCATGGTCCTGCTTTCAAATGATTGCTAGCAATGAATTAATCGAAAACCATTCACATGAAATTCAACTTTTGAATCAAGTTATTAATTTTTCAGCCAAACAATTCATGAAAGCCCCGAATAGTATTGAAGAAGTTCACCACCGGTTTAACCTAAAACTTGAAGACGCTTACGATTGGTTTTATAGCACAGAATGGACCACTGACCAAAATGTAAGTGAAAAAATGCTTGAAAATGTAATGTATTCACTTAAAAAGATAAATACTATAAAAACTGAAATAAGTCCCGAAAAACTGGTAGCCAGTAAAATCGCACATCTTATTTAATTTCAACTTTCTGTTAAGTATTTTCAAGAATAAAAAAAGGTCTTAACCGATAAGTTAAGACCTTTAATAAATTTAAAACAGTGTTAATTAACAGTGTTGATTGTAAGCGTTTCTTAAATTTTCAGCAACTTGTTCGGCGGTGTGTCCTTCCACTTCTAACCTTTGGATGAAATGGACTAACTTACCATCTTTGAACAAAGCGGCAGAAGGAGATGACGGTGGAAAAGGCAACATATATTCTCTAGCTTTTGCGACAGCTTCGGTATCTTGACCAGCAAAAACAGTAAATAGATTATCAGGTTTTTTATCATTGTTAAGGGACCTGACAATACCTGGACGGGCAGAACCTGCGGCGCATCCACACACTGAATTTACAACGACTAAACTTACTCCACTTGCTGAGCTCAAATGAGCATCAACATCTTCGGGGGTTTTTAATTCCGTAAAACCATTATTGGTTAACTCGGCTCTCATTGGAGCAACTAACATTTCTGGATAAGGCATATATTATTTTTGATTTTGTTTAATTGTTTATGTGTTTAGTTGTTTATGTGTTTAGTTGTTTATGTGTTTATATGTTTAGTTGTTTATGTGTTTATATGTTTATATGTTTAGGTGTTTATATGTTTATATGTTTAGGTGTTTAGGTGTTTAGGTGTTTAGGTGTTTAGGTGTTTAGGTGTTTAGGTGTTTAGGTGTTTAGGTGTTTAGGTGTTTAGGTGTTTAGGTGTTTAGGTGTTTAGGTGTTTAGG
>JBIPNH010000141.1:0-5661 GCA_044373665.1 Bacteroidia bacterium | reverse complement strand
TTGGTGCCGTTTAATACGATAGTCATTGGGTTGGTTTCGCCGTCAGCTTTTATCCTGTTAAATTCTGCCAATAACACAATGCCGTTTAAAACAGCCACTCCAAACAATGCAATAAAACCAACTCCAGCGCTAATACTGAATGGCATGTCGCGAATGTAAAGTAAAAAAATACCGCCTATAGCAGACAACGGAATGGCTGAATAGATTAGTAATCCTTGTTTCACTGAATTAAAGGCAAAATATAAGAAAACAAAGATGAGTAGTAACGAAACTGGGACGGCCAATGATAAGCGTTGTTTGGCTGCCACTAAATTTTCAAAAGCACCTCCATAGGTGATGAAATAACCACTTGGAAGTTTTAATTGACTCTCTACTTTTGTTTTAAGTTCATTAACTAAGCTTTGAACATCTCTTCCTTTGGCATTAAACCCAACGATGATTCTTCGTTTGGCATCTTCTCTTTGAATTTGATTCACGCTTTCTTTTATGGATACCTCTGCCACCTGATACAAAGGAATTTGAGTTCCTTGTGACGTTGGAATTAATAAGTTTTGTACATCTTCTATGTTTTGTCTATTGTCACTGTCAAGTCGGACCACTAAATCAAAGCGTTTTTCATCCTCATACACCAAACCGCTGTGCTGACCAGCAAAGGCCGCATTAAGAATTTGATTGATGTCTTTGATGTTTAATCCAAAACTAGCCAATGCAAGTCGATTGTATTTGATAATCAGTTGTGCTTGACCATCAATTGGTTCAACATAAATATTTTCGACTCCTTCTATTGGCGTTGCTAAATGACCTAAAAGTTTAGAGTATTTAGAGAGGGTGTCTAAGTTCTCGCCAAAAATTTTACAAACAATGTCTTGTTTTGCCCCTGTCATTAATTCATTAAATCGCATGGCAACTGGATATTGAAAACTATAACTTACACCAGGAATGTCCTTAAGTGCATTACTCATTTTTTCAGAAAGTTCATCCCAAGTATTGGCTGACGTCCATTCCGATTTGTCTTTGAGTATCACCATCATGTCTCCGGCATCCATTGGCATTGGGTCGGTTGGGATTTCTCCACTTCCTATTTTACTCACCACTTTCTCGACTTCAGGAAACTGATCTTTCAATATTTTAGCTCCTTTCATACAAGCCTCCTTAGTTGTAGTGATACTGCTGCCTGTTAAAACTCTGGTTTCTACTGCAAAATCGCCTTCGGGAAGTTCAGGGATGAATTCTCCACCCATTCGTGAAAGTAATAGGATGGATATGGCAAATAATCCTAAAGAAAAGGCAATGACTGTTTTGGGAAAACGAAGCAACTTACTCAAATATTTTTGATGGATTCCAACCAAAAAATCCATCATTCTGTCCGACCAGTTTCTTTTGTGTTCAGTGTTTTTACTCAAAAATAATGCACTCATCATTGGAATGTAAGTCAATGACAATAAAAAGGCACCCAATAATGCAAAAGCGACCGTTTGTGCCATCGGTTTAAACATTTTACCCTCTATTCCCTCTAGCGTAAAAATAGGAAGATAAACCACCAAAATAATAATCTGTCCAAAGACTGCGCTGTTCATCATCTGACTGGCCGATTTAGTAACTACTTTATCCATTTCAGGCTGACTGAGTTTGTTTAATGAATGCTTGTTTTTATTGAGCGTTAAACCATGCATTACAGATTCAACGATAATAACGGCACCGTCAACAATTAGTCCGAAATCCAATGCCCCTAGACTCATTAAGTTGCCACTAACTCCAAATAAATTCATCATTACAATGGCAAATAACATGGAAAGAGGAATGACCGAAGCAACCAAAAATCCTGCCCTAAAATTACCCAAAAACAAAACCAATACAAAGATGACAATGAGTGCACCCTCAAGTAAATTTTTGGAAACCGTCCCTATGGCACTGTTTACCATTTTACTTCGGTCTAAAAAGGCTTCCATTTCAACCCCTTCAGGAAGTGTGTTTTTAATTAAAGCGACTTTGTCTTTAACCGCTTCAATCACACTGTTGCTGTTTTCGCCTTTAAGCATCATAACCACACCGCCTGCCACTTCGCCATCACTGTTGTATGTGAGTGCACCGTAACGAGTGGCACTGCCAATTTTTACTTCAGCAACATCGCGAACCAAAAGGGGAGTACCATTGCTTGTCATTTTAACAACAATGTTTTCAATGTCATTGATAGTGCCAATTAATCCTTCCGATCGAATATATAAAACCGTTGAGGCTTTTTCAATGTATGAACCTCCCGTGTTTTCATTGTTATTTTCGAGCGCAACAAATAAGTCATTAATTGTTACACCCAAGGCATTAAGTTTTTGTGGGTTTACTGCAATTTCGTATTGCTTTAATAATCCACCGAAACTGCTTACATCTGCCACCCCTTTTACACCCAGTAATTGTCTTCTAACTATCCAATCTTGAATGGTTCGAAGTTCAGTTGCATCAAATTTCGTTTCATACCCTTTTTTTGGTTTTAAAACATATTGGTAAATTTCACCCAATCCTGTGGTTACGGGCGCTAATTCGGGTAAACCTAATCCTTCTGGAATTTGTTGTTCTGCTACCTTCAAACGTTCACTAATTTGTTGTCGAGCCCAGTATAAATCAACATCATCCTCAAAAACAACCGTTATTAACGAGAGGCCAAATCGCGAAAAGCTTCTCATTTCCTTAATTCCCGGAATGTTGCTATTGGCTTGTTCTATCGAAAAGGTAATAAGGCGTTCCACATCAGGTGCGCCAAGTGAAGGGGCAATAGTGATAACTTGAACCTGATTGTCTGTAATGTCAGGCACAGCATCTATGGGTAGTTTGGTGAATTGGAAACTACCATATCCAATAAGGGCGATGACAAATAGCCCAATTATGAGTTTATTCTTGGTTGAGAACTCAATGATTTTGTTCAGCATTTTTTTTTGCGGTTAATGAAATAAATAAAACACGGTCAGTGGGAACTAACAGTGGGATTTTTGTCTAAATAAAGACAGTTTTCAGAATAGTATTAACCGAATTTGGGCGGTTGCCAAATATTGCTCAAAAAAGCAGAAGAGTATATAACCCCTTGATAAATGGGAGTTACTTTAAGAAAAAAAGATTGAGGTCTGTTGATGGTAATCTGTTGAGAGTTCACATAAGGCAAAACAGAATTTACGGTAGCGTAATCGGTAGTTTTGAAAGGGAGGTTGTGATGTTCTTGGTCCGAATGGTCAGGGTGTGAAGAGTAATGTTCGGAGATGAAATTGAAAAAGGATTCTTTCTGATTGATTTTCAAATGGTCGAGATAGTGATTCATCAAAACTGGCAATTTCAGCAATTGATGTAGTTCAGTATTAGAACTTACAAAAACCAAAAGAAACAATATGACGATAGTTTTTTTCAACGGCACGAAGATAAACAGATAAAAGCATAGAATACATTGCTTTTTTTATTTTAGAATCAATATAATTAGTGATTGTTATCACTATTCCTGGCTTAAAAACGCCTCTACCTGTTTTTTGAGATTAGGTAATTCACGGCAAACAATGGCCCAGATTACTTCATCTGAAATATTATCGTAACTATGTATTATGCGGTTTCTAGTTCCAATAATGTTTTTTGCATTTGTTAATTTAAAATTAGGGTCTTCTTTAAAAATTCGATTAACGGCTTCACTAATTATTTCAAGATTTCGTTCTACAGCCTTTTTTGTTTTAATATCAGTTTTATAGGCTAAGAAATCTCTATTATCTCCAAGGAAGATAAAAATCTCATCTATACTTTGCTGTATATCCAATAACCAAGTTCTGATTTTAAAATCCATAAATTTTAACCTTGGTGTTGTCTATTTGTTGTTTAAATAACCTATTTCTGATCGCTCTCTCTTCCAAAAGATCGACATTTCTTTTTAACATCAATTCTAGTTTGGATTTTAAATCAAAATATAGGTCAGTATATTTGAAAGGATCGTTCTCATTAAAATCTACAATTAAGTCAATATCGGAAGTCTCATTAAAATCGTCTCTTGTAACCGAACCAAAGGCAAAAAGAGACTTCACATTACTAGCTTTACATAGTTCTTGAATCTGTTTTATTTTGGGTTCGTCTATTTTCATATTCAAATTTAAATCATTTTACTTAATTGTCCAAAAAAGTATTCTAATTAAAGCCCTCCGTTCTCGCTCGCATCTTGCGAGTGATTGATTTGTGCCGTTGTTGGTGTTATCACCAACGACAAGCTAACCGAAAATAGGTTGTTGGTGATAACACCAACAACGGCCTAAATCAATAAAATACGAGAAATATGAAGATAAATAAAAGAGATGCCAGAGGCAAAGAAAGAGCTCACTCGCAAGATGCTAGCGAGAGCGGGATTTTGACAATTTTGAATTGATTAATTCGGATTTATTTTGTGATTATTGATTTAAATCAGTTTTTACATTGGTTTAATAAAGATTTATTTTATTAGTTTTGAATAAGTTAAGTTATGCAAGAAGAAATTTACAAAAAAGTACCTGAGGACTTTTCAATCAGTCAAGTTAGACCTCGTTTTCATTTTGACATGCCAATTTCTGCCAAAGATTTTGTTGTCTTATTTAGTAAAGGGTTAAAATTAGAAAATAATCCTTGTAAGGGTGAGGTAAACGAAGTGTATGCCACATTGTTTTTTCCTCCTAATATAAGACATTATTGGTCCCCTCAACTTACTTTAACTATTCAGAAAATGGATGAGAATAGCATTCATGTTCGCGGTTTGTATGGGCCAAGGCCACCGGTATGGACAATGTTTATGTTTTTTTATATTACTATTGGGGTATCTATTTTTTTTCTTTTAATCATTGGAGGTGCTAATTTATCCTTGGGAAAATCTTCTGATATTTTGTGGCTTGTTCCTTTTTTATTGGTAGTGTTTTTTTCTTTTTATGGGGTTGCCTATTTAGGTAAAAAGAAAAGTAAGTCAGAAATAGAACAAATGCATGAAGTTTTATTGAAAATGCTAGAAATAAAATAAGAGAATTCGAAGTTTTAAGAAATTTGCAAAGAATTATTGAAATTTTTAAAAATAAAAAAAACCGTTCACGCACGCATCTCGAGACCAACAAAGGCACAATTATATAGATTTTGAATGTTTTCTTCTATCAAAAAGAAGAAACAAAATTTGAAAAACAATGAAAATAGAGAGTATGATCAAAGGTTGTTTTAAACTTATTTCCCTTGAATCGCGGTCAAATTCAGTAAAAATAAAGTTACTGCAATGACGGGAAAAAGAGTAAAAAGTGCACCAAATTTGTATTTGTTTTTAAATAAATAAATCAAAAAAAGCGTAAAATTCAATAGGAATAATAATATAATAACGAGAAAAATTCCAAAGGCATAAGCCAATCCTGGTCCCCAAATGTCAAGAATAATCATCATTTTATCTAAAGTTCGAAATTAGTATTTTAAGTTGAAAAGAGAAGGAAAATTATTGATTTTCAGGCACAAACAAATACTGTATAACAAAAAAAACCACACTTGAAGTGTGGTTCTTTTCCTTTGGTAGCCCGTAGGGGAGTCGAACCCCTCTTTAGCGGATGAAAACCGCTTGTCCTAACCGATAGACGAACGGGCCAACTATTTTCCGTTTTTCGGTTTGCAAATGTAATACAAAAAATTAATTCACAAAATAAAGTT
>JBIPNH010000140.1:0-5724 GCA_044373665.1 Bacteroidia bacterium | reverse complement strand
TTCTCACCTTTAAGAACAAACTCACCCATGTGAGAAACATCAAAAACGCCAACACTGTTTCTTACAGCATGGTGTTCTTGTATTAAATTACTGTATTGAACAGGCATGTTAAAACCTGCAAAAGGCACCATTTTACCACCTAAAGAAATGTGTAAATCATTAAGTTCAACTGACTGTAAGGCTTGATTATTGTCCATATTATTTAAAGGCTCAAAGTTAGAACTAATTTAAAACTTTTCAAGTGTTTTATAAAAAAGGTAATACAATTTAACCCCTTAACACTTCTTTAATAATTGAGACATGCTCACATCTTGACTTAATATTGACCATAAATCACTGATTGCCACACGTTCCTGCGTCATGGTATCTCTGTTGCGAATGGTAACAGTATTGTTTTCCATTGTGTCATAATCTACAGTTATACAAAAAGGTGTTCCTATGGCATCGTTTCTTCTGTATCTTTTTCCAATAGCATCTTTGGCTTCTGTAGCAACATTAAAATCGTATTTCAATAAATTAACAATTTCGTCTGCTTTTTCGGGCAAACCGTCCTTATTAACCAATGGTAAAATCGCGGCTTTAATTGGCGCTAATGCATAAGGAATAGACAGCACAACCCTAGATGTTCCATCTTCTAGTTTTTCTTCCTTATAAGCCTGAGACATAACGGCCAAGAACAAACGGTCTAATCCAATTGATGTTTCAACAACAAAAGGCACATAACTTTCATTTAACTCAGGGTCGAAATACTGCAACTTTTTACCTGAAAATGATTCATGTTTTTTTAAGTCAAAATCGGTACGACTGTGGATTCCCTCAAGTTCTTTGAACCCAAAAGGAAACTCAAATTCTATATCACAAGCCGCATTGGCATAGTGTGCCAATTTAAGATGGTCGTGAAACTTGTGTTTGTTTTCGCCCAACCCTAAAGCATGATGCCATTTCATTCGGGTGTTTTTCCAATAATTATACCACTCCATTTCCGTACCCGGACGAACAAAAAACTGCATTTCCATTTGTTCAAACTCTCTCATTCTGAAAATAAACTGCCTTGCTACTATTTCATTTCTGAAGGCTTTACCTGTTTGGGCTATTCCAAAAGGAATTTTCATTCTTCCTGTTTTTTGAACATTCAAATAATTAACAAAAATCCCTTGCGCTGTTTCGGGTCTTAAATAAATGGTATTGGAATCCTCTGACAAAGAACCAATTTGGGTTGAAAACATTAGGTTAAACTGCCTCACTTCAGTCCAATTTTTAGTCCCTGAAATTGGGCATGCTATTTCACAATCAATAATTATTTGCCTAACTTCCTCTAAGTTATTTTGTTCCAAGGCGTCTTTAAATCTAGCCTCAATCTGTGCTGCCTTATTGCTTGACTCCAAAACTCTTCCATTGGTTTGTCTGTATAAAACCTCATCAAACGATTCGCCAAACTTAGCTTTAGCTTTCTCCACTTCCTTGTCAGCTTTTGCATTAATTTTGGCTATATAATCTTCAATTAATACATCTGCTCTGTATCTTTTTTTACTGTCTTTGTTATCAATCAACGGATCATTGAATGCATCAACGTGACCACTTGCTTTCCATGTAGTTGGATGCATAAAAATGGCGGCATCTATACCTACAATATTGGCATGCATTTGAACCATACTTTTCCACCAAAAATCCCTTAAATTCTTTTTCAACTCCACTCCTAATTGTCCGTAATCATACACGGCGCTTAATCCGTCATAAATTTCGCTTGACTGAAAAATAAAACCATACTCCTTAGAGTGTGATATCACATTTTTAAATAATTCTTCCTGATTCATTTGAGATTGCAAAGATATTAAAAAATAAATGCGAGAATCGACTATTTAAAAAATCAAAAAAACATGATTTATCGTCTTTTTTGTTGAATTAATCTGTTCGTTATCAAACCTTTTTGATTTTTAAGTGTTATTTGCACATCCTTATGAAACTCAGACTTATTTTTACCTGTTTCGTCCTCTTAATAACCAACACTGTTTTTTCACAAACCAAATATTCGCTCAGCGGCTATGTTAGAGATACTACTAATGGCGAAGCCCTAAGCAATTGTAACATCTATACCGAAGACAGAAAAAGCGGTGTACAATCTAATAACTACGGATTTTACTCCATCAGCTTAAATCAAGGAATTAATAAAATTTATTTTAGTTTTATTGGTTATAACACTTATGAACTAATTATTGATATTAAGAAAAATGAAACTCGAAATATTGAACTTTCTAGAAGTGAAACTGAAATAACTGGAGTAACCGTTAGCAAAAAAAGAAGAGACAATCAGGTTGATAAAATTGAAATGAGTACTAACAACCTAAACATTACTCAAATCAAAAAAATACCAGCATTGTTGGGTGAGGTTGACATTGTAAAATCAGTACAACTTTTACCAGGAGTGAGCACTGTTGGTGAAGGTGCTACAGGTTTCAATGTAAGAGGCGGCGGTATTGACCAAAACTTAATTTTATTGGATGAGGCGCCCGTTTTTAATAGCTCTCACTTGTTTGGTTTTTTCTCTGTTTTTAATCCCGATGCGGTTAAAGATGTTAAACTTATAAAAGGAGGTATGCCTGCTCAATATGGCGGAAGAGCTTCTTCTACACTTGACGTTAGGATGAAAGAGGGGAACAATAAAAAATTTGCAGTCAATGGTGGTGTTGGACTAATCTTTAGTCGTTTGTCTTTAGAAGGCCCTTTGTTTAAAAACAATGAAAAACGCAAAAACAAAACCTCCTTTATTGTAGCTGGTAGAAGAAGTTATATAGACGTTTTAGCTAAACCTTTTTTACGCAACAATGAAAACTTAAAAGATGCAGTGTTTTATTTCTACGACTTTACAGGTAAAATCAACCATACCATAAATGACAACAATAAAATATTTTTCTCCACTTATGTAGGTAGAGATGCCTTTGGTGTTCCCGGGGCAAAATTTGATTGGGGAAATAGTACTGCTACATTCCGTTGGAACCATCTTTTTTCAAGAAAACTATTCAGCAACTTTACTTTTTATTACAGTAAATACGACTATCAATTGGGTTTTGGAACAGGAAATAACACCTTTAGTTGGAAATCAAATATCATCAATTACAGTGGTAAAACCGACTTCACCTATTACCACTCTCCAAAATCAGTGATACAATTTGGATTAATTAGCACTTATTATATTTTCAAACCAGGAGATGCGGTTTCTAAAGACCAAGGCTCAACCATTCAATTCGGATTACCTAACAAATATGCTTTAGAAAACGGTTTTTATATCGAAAACGAACAAAAATTTAGCCCTAGCTTAACGGTTCGTTATGGCATTCGTTTTTCTAATTTTAATTATTTGGGCAATGGTACTGCTTTGATATTAGACAGACCTAACCCTACCCAAAGAGCTAATGTGATAGAAAGAAAAGAATATGGCAAAAACGAAATCATTCAATCTTACAATATTCCTGAACCAAGATTTTCGGCTAACTACAAGTTAAACAAACTGAGTTCAGTTAAATTGAGTTACAACCGCTTGTCACAATTTTTACACTTAATTTCAAATACAGCCGCTAGTGTACCTTTAGATGTTTGGACACCAACTACCAATAACGTAAAACCTCAGATCGCAGACCAAATTGCAGTAGGTTATTTTAAGAACATTGGTAAAAACATCGATTATGAATTATCCGCTGAAGTTTTCTATAAAGAGCTTCAAAACCAAATCGACTATATTGATGGTGCTGAATTATTGCTAAATAATCAATTGGAAGCTGATTTATTAAACGGCAGAGGCAGGGCTTATGGGTTGGAATTATATTTCAAGAAAAATGTAGGAAAACTAACTGGTTGGGTTAGTTATACTTTATCTAAATCTGAGCGTAGAGTTGAAGGCATTAGTTTGGACCAATGGTATCCTAACCGATTTGACAGAAGACACAACGCCAACGTTACAGGTTCTTATGAATTCAACAATAAATGGAGTGCTTCTGCTAGTTTTGTATTTGGAACAGGTACGCCTACGAACTTACCAAACACTAAATTCTCATTTCAAGGCATTACAGGCATCCCTCACAATGCTGACGGCTTAAGAAACAGTGTTTACATAAAACCTTTTCACCGTTTAGATATCTCTGCAACTTACGTTCATAAAAAAACAAAAAAATGGGAAAGCAATTGGGTGTTTGGTATCTATAACGTTTACAACCGTAGAAATCCTTTCTCATACTTTTCACAACCTAATCCAGATGTTAACAATCAAACACAATTGATTCGTTATTCTATCATTGGCAACTTCATCCCTTCAGTATCTTGGAACTTTAAATTTTAATACAATGACAAAAAACACATTATATCTTTTACTAACAGTATTCACATTCCTTTTAAGCGCTTGCGAAGACCCGATTGACCTTGACTTGGGCGCTCCAGTTTCACAAGTGGTTATAGATGCAGTAATTGACCAAACGGCGGATACTCAATGGATTTATGTTTCCAAATCAAGCGCCTATTTAGACAACAATAATGCTAGCTCTTACGAATTAGATACCATTGGAATATTTGATGCGAATGACACCACATTTTACCAATTTACTTCTCAAAACAATGGTAAATATTTTTTCGTACCACCTGCTGCCAATACTTTTAAATACGGACAAACCTACCAGTTACTTATCCGTGACAAAGGCAATACTTTTGTATCTCAAAGCCAATTAAACTCCCCTACCACTGTAGATTCTTTGACTGTAAAGTACGAAAAAAATGGTCCATTTGGAGGCAATGAAGGCAACTACATTACACTGTGGGCAAAAGACAAAATTGGTTTAGGTGATTATTATTGGTTTAAATTATACCGCAATGATTCCCTTCAATCAAGAGCTTCGGATATTAGAATAGCGGTTGACAATTCAACAACACAAGGTGGTAGTGGAGACGGAGACTTATTCATTATCCCTATCCGTCAGAACTTTTCAAGTCGACCATACAAAGCAGGCGAAACTGCCCGAATTGAAATATTAAGCATCAATCCTGAAATGTACATTTATCTTAATCTCATTCAGGTTCAGTTGCAAAACGTTGGGTTATTTGCAGTACCGCCAACCAATGTACCTACTAACATCATCTGCGTTAATAATCCCAATCAGAAAGTATTAGGCTTCTTTAGTATGGTAGGGAAAGTTAGTACTGAAGAAATTACAATTCGTTAATGAGCCAATTAAATAAATTCCATTAACTTCGCCATTTGTAAACAATGGAAAATTTTTGGGACATAATTGTATGGTTTTTAGTCGCTTCAGTTAAGTTTGTAATAGCAGTCACTAAATTACTTGTTATTTCAAACAGAGCTTGGTATTGGGATATGCTTATTGTAATGGCTGGTGGCACATTTGGGGTATTAATTTTCACTTTTCTAGGAGCTGCTATTTCTAAAAAATTAGAAAAATACAATTTCTTTAAAATGAAACGAAGTAAGTTGCGTAAACTTATTAAAATTAAAAATGGTTATGGATTAATAGGCATCGCTTTTATTACCCCTGTAATTATAAGTATTCCTGTAGGTTGTATCATAAGTTCAGCATTCGAAAATGACAGAAACAGAATTTTGAGATTACAAATTTCTTCTGTTTTAATATGGAGTTTGGTTTTATTTGTTGCAAAAGGATTGTTAAATATTCAAATTGTACCTTAACACAAGCTATGGAAGAAAAAGGAAAATTAATATTAGTC
>JBIPNH010000139.1:0-5751 GCA_044373665.1 Bacteroidia bacterium | reverse complement strand
CCCATCGGTATTGAAAAGCTTAACCAAATTAAACCAATCATTATTAGATATTTTATATTTAAATCTTTAAGTAAAAAGATTAAAGGGGTTAATACTATCATATTTCTGTACAATGCCACATCTAAATTGATAGAAAATGGCATAAACCACATCAGTGATGCAAATGCTATGAAAAATAAAGTCATCGGTTTGTCCAATTTTGACTTAAAAAGCAAAAAAACAATAAGTGCAATTACACTTATGCATGTAAATAGTGTTTGAATTTCTATCCATATTTTAATTTCATTGCGATACTCCCAGAGTCGTTCAACATGCAACCTAAATAATACAAATGGGTTTTGTAAATGGTGGTCGTACTTTTTTTGGATTAAAAACAGGGCATCCCAATGTCCTGTGCTTATGTAATCGTAAAGTAATAATGAGGTAAATCCTAGTGAAGTTAAACCCAATAAACTTATATGTTTTCTTAATTCAATTTTGTGCTTGTTAATAATCAAGTCAGTTATAAAATAGATACTTAAAGATGCAATCAATAAAAATCCAATACTGTATGACAAAACTGCAAAAAATCCTGCAATACTTGCCATAAGAAATTGTTTATGAAGCATTCCGTAAAATATCAAACTTATACAAAATAGGGTTAATGACATTGGAAACAGCGCTTGTGCATAGATATGTCCGGGAACGATGCTTGCCAATAAAACCAATAACCAATTCTTGAAAGCGAAGGATTCAACCATCAATTGGGCTATGACTAAAAGGAACAATAAATAAAAAATTTGTGTTAATAGCCAAGCTGTAAGGGCAAAGTCTGTCTGAAAAATGCTTGAAAAAACCTTGATTAATAAAGGATACATTGGGGCCCAACCAGCATTGCCACACCATTGAATATGTTCTTCAGGCGATAATACTGAATAATCGCAAGGAAACAAAGTATGACCTTGTTTTGCAATATCCAAATACAAACCGCTGTCCCATCTATTAAAACATTGATAAAGTGGTAAATTGCAATTACCTAAATAAGAAAAAAAGAGGGCAAATAACAGTGATATTATAAAAACAACAGAAGGAATTACAAAAGTTGGTTTTATTAATAATCGCATTAGTTTTCTCAGTTAAGTTTATCTTTTAAATAATGAGCAGTATAGCTTCCTTCGCATTTAACTAAATCTTCAGGCGTGCCTTCAAAAACCAAATACCCCCCTTTATCGCCTCCTTCAGGACCTAAGTCAATAACCCAATCTGCATACTTAATAACATCAGGATGGTGTTCTATAATAATGATAGAATGCCCTTTTGCAACCAATGCATCAAAACAAGCTAATAGTTTTTTGATGTCATTAAAATGGAGTCCTGTGGTAGGTTCATCAAAAATGAATAAAGTATGTTGGTCTTTTGAATTTCCTTTGGATAAAAAGGTAGCCAATTTAATTCTTTGAGCTTCTCCACCACTTAATGTATTGCTCGACTGACCTAAGGCAACATAACCTAAACCAACACTTTGAAGAGGTTCTATTTTGCTGAGAATGTTTTTTTCATCTTCAAAAAACTTCATTGCCTCATCAACAGTCAATTCTAACAGGTCGGCAATGTTCTTGTCCTTGTAAGTAATTTCCAATATTTCATCTTTAAATCTTTTACCCTTACAATGTTCGCAAGGCAGAATCAAATCTGCCATAAATTGCATTTCAATGGTTACATCACCCTCACCTTTACAATGCTCACAACGACCACCATCCACATTGAAAGAAAAATGAGAAGGCTTTAGTTTTTTGGCTTTTGACAATGGCAATTCTGCGTATAATTCACGAATACTGTCATAAGCTTTTAAATAAGTTACAGGATTGCTTCGGCTCGATTTTCCAATAGGATTTTGGTCAACCATTTCTATCGACTTCAATCGGTCAATATCACCCGTTATTTTTTCGTGTTTGCCTGTTTTAGTGCCTGTGTAATCACCCAAAGCTTTACTTAGTGCAGGATATAATATGTTTTTTACTAAGGTCGTTTTTCCACTTCCACTTACCCCTGTAATACAAGTAATTACTTGTAATGGGAAACCAACTTCTATCGATTTTAAATTGTTTTCTCGTGCCCCAATAATTCTAATTTGGTTAGACCATTGTCTTCTTTTAGATGGTAATTCTATCTTTAAAGCACCACTCAAATACTGACCTGTTAAACTGTTTTTATCTTTCAATAAATCTTCATAAACACCATTAAAGATTAAGTTTCCACCATAGATACCAGCACCCGGGCCAATATCAATAATCCGGTCAGCTGTTTTCATCATTTCTTCCTCATGTTCCACTACTATCACCGTGTTTCCAATGGCTTGTAAGTCTTTTAAAACAGAAATTAAATGAAGCGTATCTCGAGGATGTAAACCAATGCTCGGCTCGTCTAGAATATATAAACTTCCTGTTAAACTACTGCCCAATGAGGTTGCTAAATTAATCCTTTGTGATTCTCCTCCACTCAAACTGTTGCTCAGTCTGTTTAAACTTAAATAACCCAAACCTACATTGACTAAAAAGTTAATTCTGTTTTTAACTTCAATTAAAATTCTATTACCTATCTTTTGGTCTAACTCCGAAAGTTCTACTTGCTGAAAATAAGCATGAGCCTCTGAAACAGGCATAAGTAATATCTCTTGTATACTTCGGTATTGCGGCACTTGTTCTGAAATATTATTAGCTACTAATTTTACATAGGAAGCATCTTTGCGAAGACGAGTTCCTTTGCAATCGGGACATAAGGTTTTACCGCGGTAACGACTCAACATTACACGGTATTGAATTTTATAGGCTTGTTCCTCTAGGTTTTTAAAAAATTCATTTAATCCTCTTACGCCTTTAGCGCCTTCCCACAATAATTTAACTTCCTTTTCATTTAAGTCATAATAGGCACGGTGAATAGGGAAATTAAATTTCATAGCGTCTTTCACAAAATCAGTTTTCCATTCAGACATTATCTCACCACGCCAAGGAACTACGCAACCTTCGTAAACACTTAAATGTTTGTCGGGAATTACCAAATCCTCATCAATACCTATAATTTGACCATAACCTTCGCAAGTTTTACATGCACCCAAAGGGTTATTGAAACTCAAAAAATCTTTAGTCGGAAGTTCAAAAGTCATTCCATCGGCTTCAAACTTATTAGAGAACATGTAATATTGACCTTCGTAAAAAAGATGACAACTGCCATGTCCCTCCCAAAAAGCACTCTCTACTGAATCGGCAACACGACTGTAAAAATCATCGTCTTCATGGTCAATAACCAAACGGTCTATCACCAAATAATGCGTTTGTTTGTAAAAAGTATCACCAGCAATAATGTCAGCAATCTTTTCTATTTTGCCATCAGTCATCAATCGAACAAAACCTTGTTGAATGAAAGATTGTAACTGTTCTTTAACTTGTTTTTTTTCTAATTTAATAGAAGCTAAAATCAAAAAAGGCTCTTCGTGTGAAAAGGTTTTAATGACATCAATAACATCATCTGTGCTGTGTTTTTTAACCTCATTGCCACTAATAGGCGAAATGGTTCTGCCAATTCTGGAAAACAAAAGCTTAAGATAATCATAAAGTTCAGTACTAGTAGCAACAGTACTTCTTGGATTTCTGGTATTTACCTTTTGTTCAATGGCTATAGCAGGCGCTAATCCATCTATAAAATCAACCTCAGGCTTGTTCATTCGTCCCAAAAATTGACGGGCATAACTGCTCAAACTTTCAACATATCGACGTTGCCCTTCGGCATACAATGTGTCAAAAACCAAACTACTTTTACCACTTCCTGAAACACCAGTTACAACCGTAAAACTGCCAGATGGAATTTCAACATCGATGTTATTTAAATTATGTACGCGAGCGCCTTTTATGACGATTTGTTTTTGTTTTGCCACAATAAATCTCTAACAGGCAAAGGTAATAAAATGTTTTGGTAATAACCCCCTCGTTTCAATGTTTAAAATACAAGAACTAACTCAGGTTTCAGATTAGTCTTTTACAAATTTGGAATGAAATCTTAATCCACTTTTCTTAACCAATTGGATGTTATAAAACCCTTTTTGTAATTCTTCGGTATTAATTTTTATCAATTGTTCGCTAAATTGACTTAAATTGATTTCTTGGATAGTCTTTCCTTGAATATCAGTAATTAAGATTGTTTCATAAGTTTGTAATTGACCTTGAATTAATAAGTTTAAAACTTTTTGAGTTGGATTAGGGTACAAAGCCTTTATACCATTTTGAGTATTACTGTGTTCCAATTGTACAATATTACTAAAGGTAATCAATCCACTATTTTCTGTAATTCGGAGTTGGTAATAAGTCGATTTAGAAGCCAAATGTTGCGTGTTTATAAAGTCGTAGTGGATAGATGAATAAGGTGTATTTAGGGCTTCAATTTCACCAATTGGATTAAAGTTAATGCCATCATAGGAGACCATAATTTCGTATTTATTAATATCAATTTCATCAGCCACTTGCCATTCGATATAATGTTGATTCATGACTTGGTAGGCTTCAAATGAAATTAACTTAACAGGTAAGGACATACAAAACGGCGTTAAAATAAAGGTATCCCTTATCGTTTGACAAATGTTATTGTCGATTTGCCAAACTAGGGTGTAAGTAGTTAATGAATCGCCTGTAAAGGTGGCATTAGGATTGTGAATGTCACTTATTGTGCCCCCTGGACCGCTAACAATACTCCATGTGCCGTTGGAATGTTGACTCGTAGATTTTGCATGTAATTCATACGGTCCACAATAAGTGTCAGAACCCGTAGCAGAAGAGATCGGTTGGTCAATAATGGATGCAACACTAAATAAACCATTGGTTGTTCCTGCCCCTCCTCTAGTGGCACCATTGGCAGTGAATTCAGTTAAAGAAGGAGAGGTTGTTGTTCCATTAACTCCTCCATTTGCTACTCTTGTTGGGTTACCATTCGAGATAGAAATAGTACCTCCACCTCCACCGCCACCTGGACCTTCTGCTTCAAGATTGGTAATTAATTGATTACCTCCACTACCGCCATTTGCAAATAAGTTTAAAGTATTTGCTATTGTGCCATCAACGCTCAGTAATATGGTGCCACCACCACCTCCACCACCAGGTGCATCATTGTGCCCCGCCATTGTATTGGGCGAGTTTCCTCCACTTGAGGTAATAATACCACTTCCAGATAAATTGCCATAGCAAAGAATCAAAACCATTCCACCCCCGTTGCCACCACCTGTTGCAGCCGAATTATTGCCATCACCTGCACCGCCTCCGCCGCCAAAAAATATTCTAGTATTACTAAAAGCCAATGGTCTTCCACCATAGCCACCTATATTTATTCTGTTATTTCCTGTCCAAGTGTTATTACCTGAAGGAACAATTATTGCATCTCTATTTGCATGAGAATATGAGTACCCCCCTCTGCCACCACCCGAGGAAGTGTTAGATGAAAATGTACCCCCTTCCAAATTCCAAGCGGTAGTCCAACGAGTTGGTCCGTTGTCCGGATTGCCCAATCCATTCCAAGCAGATACTATTCCTCCATTTGCACCACCACCTCCGCCAGCATTGTGTGAATTTCCTCCACCGCCTCCATTTGCAGGAGCACCTCTACCATATCGTCCTCCTAAGGCATCATAATCAACATCACCCCCTGCAATACTCTCTCCTTTTCTTCCACCATCCGCTACATTACTTGAGTAAAAACCCATATATGCCCCCCCTGACGTATTGTCATTAG
>JBIPNH010000138.1:0-5764 GCA_044373665.1 Bacteroidia bacterium | reverse complement strand
ACAGTGGCGGTTCTGGATTGGGTTTGTCTATTGTGAAACATATTATTGAGTCACACAATCAAACCATCAATGTTAGAAGCTCATTGGGTAAGGGAACTACTTTTGCTTTTACACTGGCCAAAGCACCTTAGCCTAACTAGACAATACTTAACTAAAAGTGCAACCAATGTCCTCTTAGTTTATTCTGACTCCATTCTAATGTTGGCGAAGGTACTTTGATGCAGTTTAATACAAATAATACCTTTTTTAAAGCCTTACTCTTGGTTTTTATTCTAGTGAAATCAAAATCCAATGCCAAGTAATATTGTCTGTAACGCAACAAATCAGTTCTGTCTACAGACTGTTGTAATGTATTGTCAAACCATTTGTTTTCATATCCCCCTAACAATCCATTTGCACCCATTCCCAAAGCTAAACCCAAATAGGGGACTTTGGTTTTCTTTAATGGGCTATAGGTGAGCCAATATGTTTGGGCATTGTAGTCTTTCAATAAGGAGGTTTGGAAGGAATTCCCAAGGGTATTTGGTCTGTATGCCGCATATTGACTTGGAGTGTAACTAAATTTTAATTTGATAAATTGGTCGTGCCAAAGTGCTTCTTGACCAATACACAAAGCAGAACCAACCGTATTGGCTATTAAATCGCCCGAACTTGCACCCCAACCTTGTGAGAATCCATCAAAAACCTCAATAGGAGTTTGAAAAATAACACCCATTAATCCCCATTTCCATTGGTTCTTAGCAGAAACACCTGCCCATTTTGCACTTTCAATGCCGGTATAACTCAAGTAGTATGCAGAAAAAGCATGACCTGCTTTGTCCATCTGCATCCATTCTTTGTTGTCATTGATAAAAGTAAAAGGTTGTGAAGGGTATCCGCTGTACCAAAGTTGATACAATGCCGCATGGGTAACTACAGTGCCGCCTATTCCAATTCCAATGCAAAGTTTTTGTCTTTTAAAAAAAGAAACACTGTCATTATTAGAAGATAAAGTTGTGTCGCTGCCCAAAGATGTTTGGCTATAAATCATCAATAAAACGATAAATAGCAAACGTGTCATTGTTTTAATTTAAAATACTAGATTGACAAGCCTCAAGAATTTCAATGGCTTTTGCTCTGCTAGAACTTTCGGCATAAACTCTAAGTACTGGTTCAGTACCACTCGGTCTTATCATTACCCATTCTTCGTTACCAAGGTGGAATTTAAATCCATCCAAGTCCTCGGTACGTTCAATGATGTATGGACCAAATGATTTGTATTCATTTCCTTTACAAGCTTTTATAATTGCTTGTTTTTGAGCTTCTGAAATATGTAAATCGTAACGTTCTACTGCAAATTCACCTACAATGCTGTATACTTCTTGAATTAATGCTTCAATACTTTTGTTTTCTACCGCCATGTATTCAAGAATTAATAATCCCATCCATATACCATCTCTTTCGGGAATATGTCCTTTTACAGCAATACCTCCACTTTCTTCGGCACCTATCAATACATCGTCATTGATCATTAACTCACAAATGTATTTGAATCCAATTTTAGTTGTAATAGTTGTTAATCCTAAATGTTGGGCAAGTTTTTCAACTTTATTGGAAACGCTAAAACTTTTTACAATTTTACCATTCAATTGTTTGTGCTTGTTTAAGTACAACATCAACAGTAAAATAAGGTGATGTGAATCGATAAATTGTCCTGAACTGTCAAAAAAACCAATTCTGTCAGCATCTCCATCTGTAGCCAAACCACAATACAAGTTTGGATTTGCTTTTATCATTTCTGAAAAAGGAATTAAGTTCTTCAAAATTGGTTCAGGCGCTACACCATCGAATCCCGGATTGTAATTACAATGCAATTGACTTGAATTGGGCAATAACTTTTTAATTACATTTTGACCTGCACCATACATGGCATCGTATGCAAAATGGGTTTCGTAAGCTTTTAGTTTTTGAGTGTCAAATTTCTTTTCAATTTCTGACATATAAATGGCTTCAAAATCATGATAAACAATACGTCCTTCGTCAATATGTTTCTTTAATGTGTTGCTTTCAGGATTGTACTGATAATCGATTAAGGCTTCAACCTTGTCAATTTCAGAAGGCACTACAGGTCCACCATATGAAGCTTTTAGTTTGTATCCATTATAACTTGGCGGATTGTGACTTGCCGTAATAATGACACCACAAAAAGTATTGAGGGCAGTATTCGCCATTGAAATCATTGGAGTGCTGCAAAATTGATTGGATAAATACACTTTAATGCCATGGTCGGCCAAAACATAAGCGGTTGTTTCAGCAAACATCTTGCCGCCAAATCTACAGTCGTAACCAACACAACAAGTGTGATTGTCACTGTTTCCTAATATCCATTGAGCCGTAGCTTTTGCTAATTTAGCGACGTTGCTAACAGTATAGTTGTCTGCTATAATTTCTCTCCATCCGTCGGTTCCAAATTTAATTTGATACATATCTTAATTATTCTTTTGAGTATTTAACGTAATTTCTAACTTGCGACCATTTGTATTCCTTAATAGCTTTGATAAATAAATCGGACTCATCTAAAGGAATTAATTCGCTGTTTATTTTATATAAATGATATTGAAATTGTTTTTCAATTAACACATCTTCTAGAGATTTGAATGAAAATAGCAATTGCCATTTGTTAAACTCTTCGATTGTAATATCATTCAATGGTTTATTGTTTACAAAGATGCGAATACTAACAGGGGTGTATGTTATGGTATTTTTATTTTTTTGCCAATATTCTGTTATTTCAATACGGGTAACAATAACATCACTCATTACCTTATTGCTGTAATATTTACTTCCGCCAATATTCAATAAAGTTGCTTTGTTGGTATTAAGAAATTGCTCTACAGATTCGTAAATTAAGCTAGCAGGGTCATTTGCTTCACCTGGATTTTTGTCCAAAGCATACACCATCATTTTGTCATTTTTAAGGACATGTAAACCTTGAATTCTTTTTTTAGGATTGGCAAAAGCATCTCTTTTTATTTGAATCGATTTGTTGATGTCATTAAAAAAAGTGTTGTTGCCGAATTGCATCAAGTTAAACACGTACTTTCTGGAATACAATGCTTCGGCATAATTGAGCATCGCACTTCCATTGACATTCGTCGGTATAATTTTGGAAGTTAATACTGGAATAGCTTCGTTAAAATCAATGTATCCAAAGGAAACTTTCCCTTTTTTACCCTCAGACAAAAAGGAGAAACCTATTATAACAAACTGTGTTTTTCTTCGCGAGCCTGTCCATAATTCATTGATAAACAAGTTCTCGATTTTTTGGAAAGAAACAAAATTATCAGATTCTATTTTTTGTAAAGCAGAAGCAGAAATAGCAATTTGTTTTTTGGGAGAATCCCACAATGTTACCTTGTTTTGTAAGATAGCATCGTAAAGCATTTTTGGTAAATGTTCTACCAAGTTGAACCCATTGGTATCCTGTTGGTCTACTTTGGCCAAATGGATTAATGCCGGAACCTCAGTATATAGCTTTTTAGCTTGTACTTGAAAGGCCGAAAAACTTAATATTAGATATAAAAGAGATTTATACAAATGCGTTTTCACCTGTTATTTCCATGCCCAATATCAATAAGTGAACATCATGTGTTCCCTCATAGGTTACGACACTTTCCAAATTCATCATGTGACGCATGATAGAGTATTCACCTGTAATACCCATAGCACCATGTATTTGTCTTGCTTCTCTTGCAATGTCTAAAGCAATTTCAACGTTGTTACGTTTTGCTAAACTGATTTGCGCAGGAGTTGCTTTGCCGTTGTTCATCAAATTTCCTAAGCGCCAACATACGAGTTGTGCTTTGGTTATTTCAGTTAACATTTCGGCTAATTTCTTTTGTTGTAATTGAAAACCAGCGATTGGTCTGCCAAACTGATTGCGTTGTTTTGCGTATTGTAAAGCAGAATCATAACAATCCATTGCAGCACCTACAGCGCCCCAACTGATGCCATAACGGGCAGAATTTAAGCAAGTCAAAGGTCCTTTTAAACCTTCAACATGAGGAAGTAGGTTTTCTTTTGGAACTTTAACGTTGTCAAATACCAATTCTCCAGTTGCACTTGCTCTTAAACTCCATTTGCCATGGGTTTCAGGCGTTGTAAAACCTTCGTAACCACGCTCAACTATAATTCCTCTTACTTTACCTTCTTCATTCTTTGCCCAAACCACTGCAATGTCTGCAAAAGGCGCATTGCTAATCCACATTTTAGCACCATTTAATAAATAATGGTCGCCCATGTCTTTAATATTGGTAGTCATGCCACCAGGGTTAGAACCATGGTCAGGCTCGGTTAATCCGAAACAACCCATTAATTCACCCTTGGCTAACTTGGGTAAATATTTGTGTTTTTGTTCTTCACTTCCAAATTTGTAAATAGGATACATTACCAATGAACCTTGAACAGAAGCCGTAGATCTGATTCCACTGTCGCAACGTTCTAATTCTTGCATAATTAAGCCATAAGTGGTGTAATCCATGCCTCCACAACCATATTCTGCAGGTAACTGTGGCCCGAAAGCACCAATTTCTCCCAAACCTTTGATGATTTGATGAGGAAATTCTGCTTTTTGTGCATATTCTTCGATTACAGGCGATAATTCTCTTTTAACCCAATCACGTACAGAGTTTCTAATTAAGATGTGCTCTTCGCTTAATAGTTCATCAATGTTATAAAAATCAGGTTGTATGTAGCGGTCTTTACCAAAATTCCTGTCTTTTAATTCCTCAAAATTAATCGTTCCCATTACTTATTTTTTTATAGATTTGTGTGCAAATTTACTGAAATAAAATGAGTGAACAAATCAAACATTATCAATATTGCGTGAATGCCAAAAATATTCAATTATTTTCTTGTGTCGGATTGTATGATTCTGAAAAAATAATTGACAATGAGTTTTTAATCAATGTGCAAGTGTGCTCAGAAAATCCCTATGATGGTCAGCAGTTTATGGATTATTCTTTGATTCTTGATGAGGTAAATCTGGCCTTCAATCAAGGTGAAATGGTGCTTGAAACGATTGCACAAACGATTATTAAAAATCTTAAAATAAAATTAAGTCAAGCTCAATTTATTGAAGTGGAAATTAGCAAATGCAATCCATCAATTTTAAATTATAAAGTGGGACAATTAGGTGTAAAACTGTGTCAACAGTTCTAATGGATTATAAACGAATTGCAGCAGATTCTTTTTCTACAACCTTGCTAGATTGACGGAAAGTAAATTCTTCAAAGATGTGTCTTTTGGCAAAACGCATAGGTGCATTGGAGTTGATTAACTTGTTGTAAATACTAGAAGGAACACCATAATACTCGTACTCACTGCCATTGTGAAACTGGATTTTTAAACACTGACCTTTGTATTCAAAATCTTTAATTCCAGATGTGTTAATAGTTGCAGCGTAATCTTCTTTATTCTTCAAATGTGTTTCAGGTGACAAACTAACCAAAAAGTGATAGGCTTCAATAATGTATTGGCTTTTTAATTCTGCTTCTTGTTTTGCTTCATCATCATTTACAAACTTGTCTGGATGCCATTCTTTCATCAAATTTCTATAGATGATTTTAAGCTCCTCAAGGGTTGTGTCTTTGTCTATTCCAAATAGTTTTCTGTAGTCGGTAATTCGTTTCATTCTGTAAAATTCAAGAATTTGCAAAGGTAGTGGTAACGAACCGTTAATTTTATTCTTTTATATTATTTAATTGAATGATAAGTTTATAATAAT
>JBIPNH010000035.1:0-20254 GCA_044373665.1 Bacteroidia bacterium | reverse complement strand
TTTGTTCCTGTTCTCGCTCGCATCTTGCGAGTGATTAAAATCCTTGCCTCCGGCATCTCTTCTATGTATTATCATGTTTTTTATGTTTTTTGGCAATTTAAGTTTAATGTAATATGTTTGTAGAATGAAAACTGAAGATGTAACAGTTTATGGCACATATATAGCCAGTGTTGGTATGATAGGTGCCATTTTATTGCACATATATATAAGTTATAGCCGATTGTAAAAAAAACAGCGACATTTATTAACCTCACCTTTGAACTAAAAAAAAATTTTATATGAGAAAGAGTTTTAAATCACTTTGTTCACTTTTCTTGATTATTGCACTTGGTGGATGCGAAAAACCTTGTAATGAAAGTTTAAGAATCGGAGAAATCGTGGAAATACCTATTGAATTTAAAGGGTTTACAATTGCTGAAATTAATAACGTTTTAGTTTATAGAATTAATAATTCTAACAAAAGTTCTGTTGACACTTTTAAAATGAAAAATATTCTCTGGGCAAATGAGGCTCGTTCAACAAATGAAATTATTACTGACAGGGATTTATCAAATCAGTTTGGTTATTATGAGAGTTATTTTGACAATTGTACACTCATATTTGACTGGTATACAGGAAAGGACACTCTATTAAATATTGAAATTAAAAAATCGCAAGAGAAAATAAAAGGATGCCACGAAAATGACCCGAATGTAAGAATTGATAAATTATCATTTATTCATAAAGCAAAGACTATTTCCAAAGGTGAATCAATTCAAATAGATAAATAATTTTGGACATAAATGAGAATTTATTCACTGGCAAACAATACACGAAACAGAACAACCGGCTATAACAGCACCTACCCAAAAGTGGCGGTTCAGTGGTTAAATCAAGCTTTGTACTTCTATCAAAGTTTGTGCTTGGTTGACAGTGAAGTGCTCCGAAATCACCACCTTCGGGTAGCTGCAAACGTTATAGCTAATGTTAACAGTGCGTGAAAATTCCCTTTTGTGGATAGGCAGCCGAGGTTGCAGCCACAAAAACGGAATTTATGATTGGGTGGTGGTTTTTGTTTCTTTTAACATTAAAAGAAAAAAAGAATTTTAAGCCATGATTAAATTGCAATCGAAGCTGTAAACTTCATTCAAATGTGTTCGGTTTTACGACTTAATTTACAATCACTTCATGTCTTTTTATTCCTACTTTTTTATGGGAAAAAAGTAGGGCAAAAAGCCCACCACGAATGAAAAACACAAATTTGCCTTAACTCACACACCAGCTCTGCAGGGCTGTCAAATTGAAATTTCGCGCCATTCGTGGACGCCTCCGCACGGTTAACGTTACAAAATAGAAAGCTTGTGGCTTTATCAGGGGTAACTTCGATGCAAATTAAAACAAGTAAGGCGTTATTTGAATTGTTTGCCAGTTGAAAGAGGGTGTTTCCTTCACAGGATTTACCTATTTAAAATTATCCGTTATTCTTGTTTTGTCTTCATTTTCCTTGTCGTTTTTATGATACAATTCAATGAATGTAATTTTTTGTTCTTCAGGAAAGTGAGCATAAATTAATCGCAATCCTGAATTTACTCCTCTTCCTTTTAATGCCTTGCAAGCAATTTTCTTAACCTTGATGATACACGTTTCTAAACCCAAATTATCAATACGAAAACTAAACGGTGGTCTTTCATCGGGTGTAACTTCTAACACTCTTTTAACCACGTCTAAATCGTCATTTAGCGTTCTGTGTTTTTTTAAAAGGTTCTTTAAATCCTTTTTAAATTCGGTTAATTCGTCAAAGGTCATTGTGCTTCAATTTCATCTCCATAGTTTCTTACAGAGAAAGGAGTATCTCTATAAAAAGCTAATTCATAATTTATTTCTTCTCCTTCTTTTGAAGCAAGCCAAGGCATATCTTTATGAGAATAGTTGCTGATTGCAGCAGCAGACCAATCACTCATTTGTTCTATAACTCTGTCAATGATTTCTTTTTCACTTGCCCTTAATTCTGTTAAATCAGCTTTCTCTAAGGGCAAATAACGAGTTTGAGGATAGCCGTGATATTCGGTTTTTACTCTTTGCAACTGCCCTTTTTCAATCATTTGACCAATAATTGTATCTAATTGTTGCGGAACAGGTCCATAAGGCAATTTGCGATAGTTAGCACCAGTTAAATGTTCCTCATACAATTCATAATAATTGAAGTCCGAGAAATAGAGCAACTTATAAAGAACCGTTTCACCAACATTTGGCTTTCCAGCACAGCGTTCAAGGATATACAATAAGACATTTTTGAACTTGCTGATTTGTAGTGTTGGCACAGAAATACGTTCTTTTTCTTTCTTTGCCTTTTTTTCTTCTTTGCCTTCAACCTCTTGACTTGCCGAGAAATCCTTAGACATAAAATCGTCCAAAGAAAACTCTAAAATCAAAGACAATTTTTGCAGTTCAAGAATATCAACGCTTCTGTTTCCCAACTCAATTTGAGCCAAAGACGGTCGGGAAATTTTGACACTTTTAGCCAAATCTTCCTGAGACAACCCTTTCATTTTACGGAGTTCGGTTATCCTCTGACCTATTTGCTTTTGTGACAATTTTATGTTCATATAAATTTATGTTTCGCTGTTTAACGGGACAAAGATAAACATTGTTTTAATACAAAACAAATTTTTGTTTCAAATTAAAACATTTACTACATTTGCCAAATGAAAAGTCAACGCAATTTGCAAGCACAATTAAAAATCGCACAAGCCGACACACGACCAAATTTTTTAATAGAGCTTGCAAAGCCGACCCAAAAGAAAAATTGTTTTTATAAAATTTCCAACGCTTCAAAAAAAAAATTAAACACCCGACACACAAGCCCGACAAAAAAGCACTCGACAAATGACACAAACGGACGAAATAATAAATGGTTGTAACCCTCGACAGACAAGAACGGCAGCCTATATCAGCTAGAGTTTGGCAAAAGTGGCGGTTCCTTGCTCCGCGGTCCGCCGCGGCGGAGGTTAATCATCCGCAAATGGCGGACTCCGCATCAATCTCGGCTGAGCCGAGATGGTAAAAATAGCCAACTTCTTGAAGCTGCAAACCGATATAGCTAATGCTAACAATGCGTGAAAATTCCCTTTTGTGGATAGGCAGCCGAGGTTGCAGCCACAAAAACGGAATTTATGATTGGGTGGTGGTTTTTGTTTCTTTTAACACTAAAAGAAAAAAAGAATTTCAAGTAAATTTAAAATTTCATTCGGAGTTGTAAACTTAACTCAATTGTGCTTGATTTTACTACTAAATTTACATTGACTTCATGTCTTTTTATTCCTACTTTTTTATGGGAAAAAAGTAGGCAAAAAGCCCACCACGAATGAAAAACTTCAATTTGCCTTAACTCACACACCAACTCCCCAAAGCTGTCAAATTGAAATTTCGCACCATTCGTGGACGCCTCCGCACGGTTAACGTTACAAAATGGAAACCTTGTTGCTTTATCAGTGGTAACTTCGTTGCTCCTTTTTTGGGTGGCCTTACAAGTTTTCCATTTTGCAAAATGCTATGCATTTTATTCAATATTGCTTTGCCTTTGCTTCTCTTTCTCGCTAATATTTTCCAAGTAGTTTTTAGAAAAACCATTAACCCATAACTCTTAACTCTTAACTCTTAACTATTAACCCTTAACCAATAACCAACAACATGAGGCTACGGCTGCAAAATAGAAAGCTTGTGGCTTTATCAGGAATCGAACCTGAATTTAGGGCTTCGGAAACCCTCGTTCTATCCATTGAACTATAAAGCCTAAGGAAGTAAGGTGTTATTGGAATTGTTGTGCTAATTGCAAAAGAGTGCTTTCCTCAAAGGGTTTGCCCATAATTTGCATGCCTATTGGTAAGCCATTGTTGTCTGTTCCATACGGAATAGATAAGGCTGGGATGCCTGCTAAATTAGCTTGTACCGTAAATAAATCAGCCAAATACATCGCAATTGGATTGTTTGATTTCTCTCCAATTTTAAACGCAACGGTACTCGTGGTGGGTGTTAAAATAAGGTCGTAAGATTCGAAAATTTTTAAGGTTTCTTGTCTAATCACCTGTCTTACTTTTTGCGCTTTGGTATAGTAAGCATCATAAAAATCGCTAGTCAGTACAAAGGTTCCAAGCATTATTCTGCGTTTAACTTCTGCACCAAATCCTTCGGAACGGGTGGTTTTATACATGCTTTCCAAATCTGTGGCATTGTTACTTCGGTTGCCATAAGTTAAACCCGAAAAACGACTTAAATTACTGCTTGCCTCAGCGGTTGTTAATATTTGATAGCAAGGAACCATTTGGTCCAAGTAAGGAAAATTGATAGGAGTAAGGCTGTGTCCTTTTTCTTTAAGGGCCTCAATAAATTCGAATGTTTTGGTTTTTATGCTTTCCTCTAATCCTTCGTGATTGACACAATCGTTGATATATGCGATTTTAAGGGGCTTAGTGTTTTCGTTCAATTGGATGTTTAAAGCATCGACTTGAGCCATACTTGCATCGTGTTCATCTTTACCTGAAATGCAATTCATTATTAAGGTCATGTCAGAAACCGAGGATGTAAATGGTCCAATTTGGTCGAAACTACTTGCAAAGGCAATTAATCCCCATCGGCTAATAGCGCCATAGGTAGGATATAAACCGTAAATTCCTGTAAAGGCGGCAGGTTGGCGAATAGAACCACCGGTGTCACTGCCCAATGAGGCTAAACACATGTCTGCTTGAACCGCTACTGCACTTCCACCGCTACTACCACCCGGAACTCGGGTATTGTCAATGGCGTTTAAAACAGGTCCAAATGCAGAGTTCTCATTACTTGCACCCATTGCAAATTCATCACAATTGGTTCGTCCGATAATAATAGCATCTTCGGCAAGTAATCGTTCTACAACGGTCGCAGAAAACAAAGAAGTAAACCCTTTTAGGATTTGTGAGGATGCAGATGATTGATGGTCTTTGTAGACAATATTGTCTTTTAGGGCAATGACCATGCCTGCAAGCTTGCCAGCTGATTTTTGAGTTATTTTTTGCTGAATTTCTACAGCTTTTTGTTTGACTTCTTCCTCAAAAACTTCTAAAAACGCATTTAAATGCTTGTTTTTATCAATTTGGGAAAGGTAATAATCGACTAATTCAGGTAAATGAAGAGTTCCTTCATTAATCTCTTTTTGAATTTCAATTAGGGATGAAAAACGCTTCTTCATTAAACCAGACTATTTCTCAGTTTCAGATTTGTCGTCTTTAATGCCTTTTTCGATTTCGTCTTTTACTTTATTTTTGGCTTCATTGAATTCACGAATTCCGTTACCTAATCCACGCATTAATTCAGGTATTTTTTTGCCACCAAAAAATATCAAAATAACAGCAATGATAAGAATCATAGAACCGCCACCAATGTTTTGTAAGAATAATAATGACATATTTAACTTATTTAGAGTGCAAAATTACATATAAAATTAGAAACTTGTGGTTTTATTTTAGTGTTTTTTCGATAAAAATTTTTATAAGTTTCAAGAAATAGTTTATTTTGTGCTTCCTTTTTATAACTTATGAGCCAAACGATAACTGAAGTACTAAACGAGTATTCTCAAAATTTAGACAAGTGTACCAAACACACCATTCATGAATTTAATAATATCAGAGCTGGAAAAGCTTCACCCGGTATGGTGGAAAGTGTAATGGTTGACTACTATGGCGCTCCTGTTCCATTAACTCAAGTTGCCAATGTGTCTGCCCCTGATGCTCGAACCATCGCTATTCAACCGTGGGAGCGTGCCATTATTTCTGATATTGAGCGCGGTATTATTAATAGTAATTTGGGTTTTGCCCCTAATAATGACGGTCAAATGATTCGTATTACTATTCCACCATTGACTCAAGAACGCCGTATCCAATTGGTAAAAATGGTAAAACAAGAAGGTGAAGCGAGTAAAGTAGTCGCCCGTAATTACCGTAAAGACACCAATGAAAAGGTTAAAAAAATGCAAAAAGAGGGCTTAAGTGAAGATGAAGCCAAAGATGCTGAAGCAAAAGTGCAAAAGCAGTTAGACCAACTGATTGTCAAAATAGACCAAATGATTGTTGACAAAGAAAAGGAAATTATGACGGTTTAATTGTCTTTTTCCTCTCACTTTGCCTCCTTAGTCTCTCTAATTCTTATGTTTTCGAAATACATAAAAATACTGTTGTTATCCTTGTTTTGCCTTTCGCAAGTTGCTTTGCATGCCCAAGAGGAAGCGGATACTTCTGTGAATTTGAATATTAAGGAGTTGGAAGATTTGGATTGGATGATGGATACCACTTTTAAAGTGTTTAAAACCAAACGTTTCTCAAACATGCAAACTGTCTTTCCTTCTTTTAAATCATACAAAGCATTTATTAGTAAATCGGAAGCAGGAAAACAAACCGAATATACTCAGTTTGCCATGTACAATGCGGTTTGGAATTCACTCCGATTCCAATATACCAAAACCATGAAAAAAGCACAAGATGCTAAAGTGGAATGGAAACAAACACAATTGGATACCTTTTATTACGAACACAGTTATTACTCAGGAGTTGAATATGCTTATGTAACCTGGGTTATGTTGACTGTTAAAAATAAGAAATTTAAAATTACCGCAACTTGTCTGAAAATGGACAATAAATGGTTCATAATGGACGAACTTAAGTTTGCCGGAATTGTAGTACCCCCCAAAACGAAAAAGAAAAAGTGACCCCCAAAATTAAGTTGATTGCCCAATGGACTGGTTTTTCGGCCAATGCCATTGAAAATGTATTAAAATTATCAGAAAGTGGAGCAACAATCCCCTTTATTTCTCGATACAGAAAAGAACAAACAGGTAATTTAGACGAAGTTGCCATTCAAACAATCATTGAAAAAGGCTTGTTTTTTGATGAAATAGAAAAACGTAAATTATACATAATTGAAACCATCAAGGAACAAGGAAAATTGAACGAAACGCTCGAAAAGCAAATTAAAGATTGTTTCGACAAAACCTCGCTCGAAGATTTGTATTTACCCTATAAGGTCCGTAAAAAAACAAAAGCTGATTTGGCTATCGAAAATGGACTCGAACCTTTGGCAAAAGTGATTTTAGAACAAAAAAATCCAGAACTTGAGGTTTTAGCGAATCGATATAAATGCGAACTTTATAACACAGTTCCTTTGGTTTTGGAAGGTGCTAAAGCCATTGTAGCACAATGGATTTCCAATGATTTGGAAACTAGGAATTTGCTTCGTGAGCGTTTCGAGAAATATGCAGTTATTCAAACCAAGCCTAACAAAAAAGGGATTGAAAAATCGCCCGATTTGGCATTGAAATACAAAGATTATTTAGACTATAACGAAAAAGCAAATTATGCCGCGTCTCACCGTATTATGGCTGTGTTTAGAGCCGAAGAGGAAGGTGCGATAAAGTTAGACGTTGTGCCAGATGAGGATAAAACATTGGAAGCTATGGATTTTAAATGGCTCAAAAGGTACTCTAGTGTTAAAGATTTAATGCAAGATGTGATTGATGATGCTTATAAAAAATCATTAAAACCTTCTATTGAGAATGAATACAAAACAAGTTTGTTCGAAAAAGCAGAAAAGGAAGCTTTAAAAGTTTTTTCTGAAAATTTAAAGCAACTGCTTTTGTCACCTCCGCTTGGCAATAAATCGGTGTTAGCTATTGATCCCGGTATCAGAACGGGTTGTAAAACGGTTTGTCTTAATAAAAATGGAGTTCTTGAATACCAAACGGTGTTGTATTTTAATTCACCGTCTGCGGCTCAATCTTCTGTCATTGAGTTAAAACGGTTTATTTCTAAATACCAAATTGAAGCAATAGCTATAGGAAATGGAACAGCAGGCAGAGATGTTTATGATGTTATAAAACAAAGTGGCGTAGAATGTCCTCTCTATTTAATCAATGAGGATGGTGCGTCTATTTATTCGGCTTCGGAAATCGCCAGAAAAGAATTTCCTGATTTAGATGTCACGGTTCGTGGTGCTATTAGTATAGGCAGGCGACTGATGGACCCCCTTGCAGAATTGGTGAAAATAGACCCAAAAAGTTTGGGAGTCGGTCAATACCAACATGATGTAGATGCAAATCGATTGAAAACAGCACTTAATGATACCATTGAATGGACCGTGAATAGAGTAGGGGTTAATGTAAATACAGCAGGTGAAGAATTGTTGAAACATGTGTCAGGTTTGGGCCCACTTTTGGCAAAAAATATTGTTGAGTACAGAGCGCAGAATGGTCCTTTTAAACAAAGGAATGATTTGAAAAAAGTTTCCCGAATGGGAGATAAAGCTTTTGAACAATCGGCTGGATTTTTAAGAGTAAAAGAAGGTGTAAATCCTTTGGATGCCAGTGGAATTCATCCTGAAAAATATGTAGAGGTTGAAAAGTTGGCCAAAGAATACAAAGTGAAACCCAGTCAATTGATGGCAAACAATGAACTGATTGATAAAATTAAAAAAGACACACGTTGGGCTCAAGAAATTGGCGTTTTTACGTTTAACGACATCATGAATGAGTTGTTAAAACCAGGATTAGATCCCCGCAATCAAATTACCGAAGACGAGTTTGACGCCTCCATTCGAACAATCAATGATTTGGTAGAGGGGATGTTTGTAAAAGGGATAGTGACCAATATTACCAATTTTGGAGCCTTTGTTGACATTGGAATTAAACAAAAAGGACTGTTGCATATTTCTGAAATGTCCAATACTTTTGTTCAGTCGCCTCACGAAGTTATTAAGCTGAACCAAAGATTAACGCTGAAAGTGAAAGAGATTGATATTCCTAGAAATAGAATTGCATTAAGCGTAAAAGAATGATAATATAGGAAATTAAACGAAATAGTTTAATTTTGTACTAAACAATGCTTACAAACCATTTTGTAGTTAATGATATAGAACCAATCAATACAGAGGATACTGTTTCTTCTGCATTAGGCAAGTTGTCCTCGCAATACTTGGAGGTTTTGCCGGTTGTGCTTAATAATCAAGTGGTGAACTATGTAGATGTTTATTCATTGAGTTCATTAAGCCCTCAAATGTCTATCAAAGAATTGCCTTTGTTTGCGCCGCTTTTGCCATTTGTTACTTTAAACCAACATATTATTAATGCGTTGTCGCAGTTAAAAACTTTAAACATGTCATTATTGGCTGTTTTGGATGAAAATGGTCAGTATTTAGGCGTTATTAAGACCAAAGATATTGTTTTAGCTTTAAGCAAAAGTCTTACAGTGAAAGCGCATGGCAGTATCATTGTTTTAAAACTTAAACCTAATGACTATTCATTAAGTGACATTGTAAGAATTATAGAATATGGCGATGCCAAAGTGTTAGGTTTTTTTACGTTTGAACTGCCTGATACGAATGAAATTGATTTGCATTTAAAGTTGAATACTACAATTTTACGTAATATTTTAGCTACTCTTGAAAGGTATGATTACCGAGTTGAAGCTTATTATAACAGAGAAGATATGAGTGATGACAATGATTTGAGGTACGAAAATTTAATGAAAATTATAGACTTATAGTTTTGTCTAAAAGTTTTTTTTTACTGGTTTTGTATTTGGGCTTATGTTCCAAAATTCAGGCTTCAAGTCATGATTCATTGACGAGTGTTATTGAGTCTATTGAAATTAAAGGGCACAAAAAAACCAAAGACCGAATTATACTAAGGGAACTGACCTTCAAAATTGGGGATACTATCAATCCTATTAACAAAACGTATCACACAGAGCGAAGTAGACAACAATTGTTGAATTTATATTTGTTCAATGAAGTTCAAATAGCCTTCGAAAATCATAAAGCAGTTATTTACATCAAAGAACGTTGGTATATTTGGCCCTCTCCAAAGCTGAACCATGCCGATAGGAATTTCAATCAATGGTGGTTGAGCAAAGATCCAGATCGATTGACATACGGTTTGGATTTGGAATGGTATAATTTTAGGGGTAGAAATGAAACGCTTAAGTTTTATTTCCGTTCGGGATATACCAAACAAGCCGCTCTTTTATATCAGTTGCCCTATTTCAACAAAAAGCAAACTTGGGGTGCCCAATTGAACGCACATTATTCTACCAATAAAGAAGTTTGGGTAGCCACAGAAGCCAACAAAGTTCAGTTTTTTAAAGCCAATGATCTTAATTTAATTGAACGAAAGTCGATTGAATTGGCCTTTATTCACAGAAAGAAAATACTAAGTTACCATCGGTTTTATGGGGGTTACAGACAAATTCAAGTCAATGACACGGTTATAAAATCAAATCCCAATTTTTTGGTAGGGTCCAATTTAAAACAACAAGAATGGTATTTTGGGTACTTGTTTACGTATGATAAAAGAGATTTTAAAGGCTATCCGCTCAAAGGGAGGTTGTTTAAAGCCAGTGCAGAATATGGGGTGTTTACAAATACAATTAGAGTAAATCCGTTTGCCATTAAAATATCATACAGTGAGTACACTCCAATTAGTAAAAGGTTTTTTAATGCAACTTTGTTAACCCTTCGCCGAATGGAAATGTCTTTTCCTGCCTACAATAAATTATTAGCATTGGGATATGAAAGGGATTTTATAAGAGGTTATGAGTTGAATGTAATTGATGGATTAAATTTTGCTTTAGCCAAAACAGAATTTAAGTACAAGTTGTTCGACAAGAAGTACACGTTTGTAAAGCGATTTAGTAATTATGAAACCATACCAATAGCAATGTATCTAACTGCATTTTCGGACGTAGGAAAAGTAGTTGCTCATCCATTATTGAAGGAAAGTTTAATGGAAAAAGGGAATACTATGGTAGGTGAGTGGCAGTATGGCGCAGGAATGGGGGTCAATGTGGTTGCCTATTATGATTATTGCCTAAGGGTTGAATATTCAGTCAATCGGTTTTTGTTCAACCGCTTTTATTTGCAATTTGTTGCTGCAATTTAAAGAATATGTGTGTGAAAAATTTGGTTTTTTGGTACTTATTGTTTAGTTTTGTAATGATTTGAGACTAAAAGCCTACATATTAACCCTTTTGTTCTTATTAGGTAGCAATGGAATTTCTATTGATATTGCGACTTGTTGCGACTCATTGTCAGGGGTTTCTATTGGATTTCAGTCTGCAGACCAACACCTTCCTTGCAATAATTGCACATCTTGCGTTTCTAAAACAAAATCTTCTTGCTGTGATTTGTATCAAATCAATACGGTTATAAATCCTGTATTGTTTTCAGGAAATGTACAACAGCTTAAAGCCAAAGATTTTAAATTAAATCACTTAGCGTTTAATTCAAACTCTAATCAAATTGTCTATCCTCTAATCGACGATATTCAATGTGTTTCTCAATACTCAGAACAGATTCCAAGTGTTCCCATTCTTTTGAAAAAAAGAGTGTTACAAATCTGATAAACCGCAAAAGTAGGTGATTTATCAACTGTAAAGCTTTTGCAATACATCCGAACCTTTTCTAATGCGTTTTAAGTTATTGTTTTGCGCTTTTTCAAAACGATACAAACCCCAATTTTAAAATTTTAAAAAAAATAGTATGAACAAAAAAATCATTTTAGGCTCATTAGTAGCCGTTATAGCCATCGTTGCGTCTTTCTTTATTATCAATCAGTCAAGTCAATCAAGCTGCTGCAAATCAAACAAAACTGCTTCTGTCGACAAATGTTGCGAAACTCAATGTGAGTGTGGCGATTCATGTGTAGGAGAAGGATGCGATTGTAGCGATGCCTGTCAGGCAACTGCAGGAGTAGAAGCGAAAGACGAATGTTGCACTTCTGAAAGTACAGCATTGACTAGTTCTGTTGAATCTACAGAAAGTTGTGCTAAAGATTCATGTAACGACAAATGTACTTGTGGAGAGTCTTGCACAGGTGCAAATTGCGACTGCCCTTGTGGGTCATGCAAATAATAAGTTAAATCTTTAAAAAAAAGGGCTGTTTTACAGCCCTTTTTTTATTTAAAATCTTTGGGAGCGTCCAAAACCCATGGTTGTGTGCCCCAATAATTCCATTTTACATCAGCTAAGTTAACTTGCGAATTTATAAATGGATACCAAGGGCCGCGGTTTACAGAAATTTGACAGTCTGCATAAACTTCTATTTTCTTGCCTTGTTTTGAATAAACCTTTTTTAAATGCTGAGCAAATTGCCAAATCATATCGGGTTTTGACTGAAAATCATTGATTTGTTCTTTACTGAGGTAGTCTGTATAATTTACAATCTCTAGTTGATTGTTATGTTTAATGTAAAAATTGCAATTCCCTGTTCTTGACCTCAACATCATTCGCCATGACAAGCGATGTCCTGTTTCATTCCACAATACAGGTCCCTTCATAAAATAATGCCTGATGGGTAATAAAACTTGAATAGTGATAAATAATAGGACAAAAATTTGAATAAGTTTAGCCTTTGGAGGAAGACTTGTTTCATTTTCAGTCTCAAAATAGTGTTTTCGACGAAGGAATTTAAAGTGTATGTTTTTGCGTTCGAAGAAAAATAAGGAGAATGCCAATGCAAAATAGGGAAAAATGCCAATATGTAAAGTGATAGAATTAAACAAATGGAAACCTATGGCAGCAAAAAAAGCCAAAAGACGAGTCCTTTTCCAAAGCAACGCCGGAAACATAAGTAAATCAAATAGGATACCTGAATAAGCAGTAAAAAGATGAAATTGATGATTTCTGAGGAAATTTACAAAAGGTTCCCAGTTTAGGTGTTTTTCATACCAAAAGGCAGAGTTTGAAAAAATAATACTTATAAAGTTACCACTCAACCAATCGGGATAAAGTTTGGCAAAAGAAGCATAAGTATAAACGATAAAAACTTGAGCCATCAAAAGGAGTTGAACCCAATAATGGTAATAATTGACGGATTCTGTTCTTTTGTGTTTTACATCCAATGATATTTGGGCATTAGCAGGAAAAAATATCATCAGAAAAGAAATAAGGACTATTAAATAATAGTGGTTGTTATACTCTGTTTTTTGCAAGAAATAAGTAGTACTCCAAAATAAAAAGAATAAAGTAGAACTTAGTTTGTAGCGATAACCTAAAGCAATGCCTAACCCAAAAATACCCATAATGATATAATGAACATACATGTAAGGCCCTTGTAAAATTTGTAAAAACTCAAAACCTATAAAGCTAAATAGATAGCTAGGTTTGATAAAGGTGGAATGAACCCAACCTGTAAGGATAGCTCCCCATGATTCAATAAGCATGAGTGAGCCAAAGAAAATTCTAAAGAGAATCAGTGGCGAATTGTCAACTTTTTTGAATAGAAGTTGATTCATAGTTTTTTATTTAATTAGCCATTCATACTTACCAAGAACTCATTGTTGTCTTTCGTTCCGGTCATGTATTTTAGCATCATTTTCATTGCTTCTTCGCTGTTCATATCAGCCAAGTGGTTTCTTAATACCCACATTTTTTGTAAAGTTGATTTGTCTAATAGCATATCATCTCTTCGGGTACTTGAACTTACTATATCGATTGCAGGATAAAGACGTTTGTTTGATAATTTACGGTCTAACTGTAATTCCATATTACCTGTTCCTTTAAATTCTTCAAAGATTACTTCGTCCATTTTGCTTCCAGTTTCAGTTAATGCTGTCGCTATAATTGTTAAAGAACCTCCATTTTCAATGTTTCTAGCAGCACCAAAAAAGCGTTTTGGTTTTTGTAACGCATTGGCATCCACACCACCAGATAATATTTTTCCTGAAGCAGGTTGAACTGTATTGTAAGCACGTGCTAAACGTGTAATTGAGTCTAACAATATCACAACATCATGACCACTTTCTGTTAATCTTTTGGCTTTTTCTAAAACGATGTTTGCCAATTTTACGTGTTTTTCTGCAGGTTCATCAAAAGTACTTGCTACAACTTCTGCATTTACGCTTCTTGCCATATCTGTTACCTCTTCCGGACGTTCATCTATAAGCAAGATGATCATGTAAACCTCAGGGTGATTGGTTGCAATAGCATTGGCAAGTCCTTTTAAGAGCTGCGTTTTACCTGTTTTGGGTTGTGCAACAATAAGTCCACGTTGTCCTTTACCAATGGGTGAAACTAAATCTATGATACGGTTACTATAATTGTCGTTTTTGTCAACCAAATTAAGTTTTTCTTGAGGAAATAGGGGAGTTAAGTGTTCAAAGCTTACACGGTCGCGAATTTCTTCAATGCTTTTACCATTGATTTTTTCAACTTTAACTAAAGCAAAGTATTTTTCGCCTTCCTTAGGAGGTCTTATCGTTCCTAGAACGGTATCACCTGTTTTCAATCCATTGGAACGCACTTGGTGCGAAGCCAAATATACATCATCTGGGGATGCCATGTAATTATAATCTGCAGATCTCAAAAAGCCATACCCTTCATTGGTGATTTCCAAAACACCTTGGGTTTGAATAATGCCTTCAAGCTCAACTAATTGTTGGATTCTTTCACGTTTTGCATTTTCTTTTTCTAAGCGTTCTTTCTCTTGTTTTTCTTTGAGTTGTTGTTGCTCTTCAAGATGTTTTTGACGTTCTATTTCAGCCTCAGACAATACTTTTTCTTGAGGTTGTTTGTTTTCGTTATTTTGATGATGGTGTTGTTGTATGCCTTTGTGGTTTCTTTCTTGTGGCAAAGGTTTGTGTTCAGGTTGTGTTTTTTCGAAAACAACTTCTAGTTGATTTTCTTTTTCAGAGTTTTCAACTTCTACAATTGGTAATTCTTGACTAATTTCAGGGTTTTCTTCAATTATTTGAGGAGTTTCATCAATTTCAAGTTCTGCAATTTCTTGTTTTATTTCATCTGAACCAAAGTCGTTTTGCAATTCATTAGAATTAGTGTTTTCAGAATTGTTTTTTGGTTTACGTTTTCCTTTGGCTACTTTCTTAACTTTAATGTTGTTATTTGAAGCGCTTTCTGGTTTTGCAGTTGCATTTTCCAAAGCGGTTATTTTTGAGATAATTTGTTCTTTGTTCAAGGAGTCAGTTCCTTCGATTCCGATTGCATTTGCAATAAGTTGTAACTCGTCTAAAGGTTTTTCAAATAGGTTTTTATAATCCATTATGGGAAAAATATTGTTTGTAAATAAAATAGAAGTGTAAGAGTTGAATAATATTTCAGAGAAATCTGTTAGATTTTTTCAACTCTGCAATTTTAGATAAAAATAACCTTAAAAAAAAATATATTTTAAGGGGTGCTTATTTGGCTTGCTTCCATAGCTTTCTTACGTTGTTTTTTCGTAAATGGGATTGGAATGTATTTAGCCGGATGTTTGTTTAAGTCCTTTAAAATAATATCAAGGTCAACTGCTACTTTATTCAAATTGGTGTAAAGCGCAGGGTCGTTAACAAGTAATCCTAAACTGCCTTCACCGGTATTGATTTTACCCATTACTTGGTCGAGTTTGAAAAGCATGTCGTTGGCTTTGTCAACTGTTTCTTTCAATTTTGCCGCAGCTAAGTTGTCGGTAGTGGCTTTTAAATTCGAAATGATTAAAGCAATACTTTGGTTATTGTTTTTTAAATTGGCAGTAATGCTCTCAACATTTCCTAATATAGCGTTCAACTTAGGAACATTGGCTTCTAATAATTCAGAGGCATTGTCGCTTGTTCTTTTAAAAGAAATTAGGGATTTATTAAGACTGCTTATTGAGTTTTTAAGGTCATTGCTCGCCAATAAACTGTCCAATGAATTTACAATACTTGTGATTTTATTGCTTAGTGGTTTCATTACACTACTCACGGATTCCATAATACTAGTGTCTGCAATAGAGGCTAAAATGGATTCATCGTGAGCCATTTTGCTTGAGTTACCTAAGATTAAATTTAATGATTTGCCGTTCAATAAAGTTCCTTTGACTTGTATTTTGGAATCTTCAGGGATAGACAATTTTTCATTTATAACGAAATAGACTTTAAATTGTCCTTGTATATTGCTCATCTCTATGTCATTAACATTCCCAACTTTGTAACCGTTTAATAAAATAGGAGTTGAGGTGTTTATTTCATTGACATCGTGCAAGAGCGTTTGCAATTCAAATTTATTGGAAAATAGGCTGCCTTTGCCGGCCAAAAAATTATATCCCAATACTAAGAATGTAATGGCGACTGCTGCTAATGCGCCAACTTTTGTTTCATTTGATACTTGAAATGCCATTACTAATTAGAATTGCAAATATAATGCCTGCCTAACAAATAAAAAATTATATTGTACTAATGATTAATTCTTTGAATTTTACTATTTAACTAATTGAGTGGAATTTGAAAATAATTGTTGTAATTTTGCGGCCTAATTTTTAAACAATAATGAAATATTTTCTATTAGCGCTTATGTTAAGCGTTTTTCATTTTGGTTTTTCTCAGAAAGTTAATGAAGAAAAAATCAAATTTACCGACACAAGATTGCCTTTAAAGCCAATCAAAACAATTAAATCTTACAACTTTACTGTTGTATCTCCTTATCCTGAAAATAACAATTCAGCTAAAGAATTTGCTCAAAAAAAATACCAAGAGGAGTTGGCAAATTACCCAAATGTAGTGGCTGAATCTGAGAGAAAATATGATGATCAGTTGAAAAAGCACGAAGAAGATGTTGCAACAGCAAGAGAGAATTTTAAAATTGAAAGTGATGCTTTCGATAAAATGACATTAATAGAAAGAATGGCATTAAAAGATCAAAAGCCAGTATTGCGTTTGCCAACTAAACCAACTTATTACAAACCATCTGAACCTAGATTTGTTGAGCCAGATTTAACAAGAGCAATTACCTTCGATACCAAAATGTTGTCTTCTATGTATTTGAAATTACATGGTTTTGAAAAAGGGACTGACCAAGCACTTGTTGGAAAAGTAACCATCTATAACTTTGAATATACAGAGCCTGAGAGAAAAAGTAGAGAATACAATGTTTATGACAAAGCATCAGGAAGAACAATTCCCAAAATTGAATATTATTATGTTGCTACCTACCGAAGAACTGTTGAGGTTTCATTAGAACACAACGGAGCAGGGATATACAGTGGTATTTTAGAAAGTACTACAGAATATAAAAAATATGAAGGAGTAAATCCCCCTAACATGCTTGCTATCGAGAAAAAATCTGTTGAAGAGGCTCTTGTCATTGCCAATGATTTTATTAATAATAATTATGGATACAGTCCAATAGATATTGATAGAGAAGTAAGTTTTGTGAAAAATAAAGATGGTGAATATGACGATTTAGAAAAAGCAAAAGGTTTTGCAGTTTCAGGTTATGCTTCTTTGAAAAGAGATGTAAAAAACACTGATTTAGAAGATGCAATTGCTCTATGGGTAAAAGCATTAGGTGAATCTGATTTGGAAGACAAGAAAGCAAGAATTGATGAAAAAGTAACCCGCGTATTGTTAGTTAATACTATTGATGCTGCAATTACTATCAATGATTTCAAAACTGCTGAAACTCAAATTAAAGCATACGAAGCCTTGAAAAATAGCAACAGTGAAAAAAAGATGATTGAAGCTTTAAGAGCTCAATACAATGATAAAAAAGCACGTTTCGAAGCGGCTTTATAAGAAAAATAATTTTTAAGATTAAAGGCTGTTTCCCAATAGGAAACAGCCTTTTTTTATTTTTGTGAGTATGCTGAAGCTAAAAGTTAATCATTTTTGATTTTTTTTAGTATTCTTGCAAAGTAAATTTATAAAATGTCTAAAAATAGCACTTCAAAACATCCTAAAGCCTTACCATACTTGTTCTTTACTGAAATGTGGGAAAGGTTTGGGTATTATTTAATGATCGGAATATTCGTTCAATACCTCCAAGAGAAATGGGATGGGGGAGGTTTTGCCATGAGTAAAAAAGAAGCTTATGATATTTTTGGAACTTTTATCGCTTTTGTTTTTTTAACTCCATTTATTGGCGGTTTATTAGCCGATAGAAAACTTGGTTATGTAAAGTCTATTATTATTGGTGCGGTTTTAATGGGTTTGGGGTATTGTGGACTTGCAATTCATCAATTGGAGTTTTTTTATGTGAGTTTATTATTGATTGTGCTTGGAAACGGTTTTTTTAAACCGAATATTTCAACTCTACTAGGGAATTTGTATAATCAAGAACAGTACAAGCCTATGAAAGATTCGGGTTACAATATCTTTTACATGGGGATTAATGTGGGTGCTTTGATTTGTAATTTCTTTGCTGCTTATTTAAGAAACAAATATGGTTGGGGTTATGCATTTATAGGAGCTGGTGTTGGGATGTTTCTTGGTTTGAGTGTTTTTCTTGTTGGTCTACAGCATTACAAAATCGGGGATATAAGAAAGCCTGCCTCACCCGAAGATGTTTCATTAGGTCGAATTTTTGCAACTATTTTTTTACCAGCCATCGCCTTTGGTATTATTGGATGGGTTTGGCCCGATAATATTTTTGGAAGCGACAGTTCTGATGCGTTTTTATTCTCTACGGTGCCAATAATTTATTTTTACATCTCATTATATACCAAAGCCTCAGTAGTTGACAAAAAACCAATTTCTGCTTTATTGCTAGTAATGCTTGTGTCGGTAATGTTTTGGGCCGTATTTAAGCAAAATGGAACGGCTCTCACTACATGGGCTAAGTTTTATACTGATAGAAGTGGCATAGAACAGTTTCAGCCATTGATGTCAGAATTGCATCAAACAGAATCTATAGAGTATCAAAACATAGAAAGAGAAACCTACGACAATAACTTCAATTTAATCAAAGATGACTCAGGTGTAGTTGTAAAAGCCAAAACGAATGATGTTTATTTTAGAAATTTACCCACTCAACAACATCCCGAAGAGGGAACCACAGTTAAGGTTGTAAGCACTGAGTTATACCAATCCATCAATCCTTTTTGGGTTGTGGCCTTAACACCAGTTGTAGTGGCTTTCTTCTTGTTTATGAAACGCAGGAAAAAAGAATTAAGTACACCCTCCAAAATCGCTTGGGGTTTATTTATTTCAGCATTATCACCTTTGGTAATGGTTATTGCTGTGTTTTATTGTCATAATGGGATTGAAAAAGCGTCTTCATGGTGGCTGTGGGGGACTTATGGCGTAATTACAATAGGAGAGCTGTTCCTTAGTCCTATGGGATTAAGTTTAGTTTCCAAACTAAGTCCGCCAAGACTGACCGCATTAATGATGGGAGGCTGGTTTTTGAGTACATCTATTGGAAATAAATTGTCAGGAATTTTAGCCTCAATGTGGGATAAATATGAATACAAAGGGTATTTTTTCTTAACCAATTCAATTTTGTTGTTAGTGGCCGCTATAGCCATATTTGTCATGTTGAAATGGCTCAATAAAATATTTAAAGAACATGCCAATTGATTTGTTGCGATTCGATAAGAATCATTCGCTCTAAGTCAAGGTAGATTTCTTGTTTCTTTTATCTACTTTTTGTTAAAAAGGGAAATAAAATTTGCTTATTTCTCTTTTTTTGTTATTTTTACAAATTAATCAATTTAGTCATTATAACTTGTTGTAAATTATGGTAAAAAACTACAAAATTTATTTCTTATTAATAGTATTGTTTAGTGTGTTTCAAAACTTGCATGCCCAAGTAACCACTATTGGGAATGGAACTTTTCAAAACTCAAATTTTGGCGGTCCAGCATACACAGCAACTATTCAGGGTGCACACTCAAGGTACGCCTATATTTTCCCTTCTACTGTTTTGGGAAGTATGCGACACGGTGATAGTATCAGGTCTTTAGCATTTCTTAAAAATGGAATGGGTAGCATAACCGGTACCTGTAGCATGAAGATATATATCAGAAATACAGTTAATACAACATACGGAAGTCGAAATGTGATTTGGAATAACCAAGTAAACGCCACAAGAATGAAGTTGTTTTATGACAGAAATCCTGCTAATGAAATAGGAAACAATCCAGGATGGAAAAGATTTACATTGGATTCTACTTTTGTTTATGACACAGCATGGGGTTTCAATATCGAGATACTTGTTGAATATTATCAAGCTTCTTCACAAAATACAAATGTTTTTTGGACATATGAAAATGCAAATTCAGTTTTTGGATACTCTTCTAATCAAACCAAGTTTATTCGTGTAAATAATTTTACAATGCCCGATTCAACCAACAGTTCTTCGGATGTTCACCCAACTATTCGGTTTGAATACCCAAGGTTCGACCGTGATATAACTGTATCCAAAATATACAGTTTGGGTAAGTTGCCCGTGCCTCTTGGAAATCCTGATACCATCAAAGCGATTATTAGTAATGTTGGTAAAAAATCAA
>JBIPNH010000137.1:0-5781 GCA_044373665.1 Bacteroidia bacterium | reverse complement strand
ATTGAGTGCGCAAAATTTTGTTGGAAAATGGAAGGCCTCTCAAAGAGGTACTTCCTATTTCCTTGAAATTAACAAAGACAGTACTTTTTTACTTATCAAAGAAAAAGATACCTTAATCGGAAATGCAATGGTTTATCAAGATTCCATTACTACTTCCAAAATAATTATAGATACCACCACCGTTCCTCGTCAGTTAGATTTGTTAATGCTTGGCAATAACAATAAAGAGAAAATTACAGTATTCAGTTACTTAGGTATTTACGAATTTCTCTCTGCTGATCGTGTGCGTATCAGGTTCAATTTCGGTCAAACTGACAGACCTGTTGGATTCTTTCCCAAAGGGAATTTGGAGACATTGATATTCGTTAAAGCACTTTAAACACAAAGAGATATTCACAATTGTATAAAAACAATCGTGTTAAAAGTCTTATATACTTGTGTATATTTGCTCAATTAAATTTTTATATTAATTATACATGTGTGGAATTGTTGCATATATCGGAAGTAGACAAGCTTATCCTATTGTCATCAAAGGTTTAAAAAGACTAGAGTATAGAGGTTATGACAGTGCAGGAGTAGCTTTAGTTCATAATGGTGAAATGAACCTATACAAAACCAAAGGTAAAGTGGTTGATTTGGAAAGTGTTGCTTTAGGGAATGACACCAATAGTCACTTGGGAATGGGTCATACCCGCTGGGCTACTCACGGTGAACCAAATGATGAAAATGCACATCCACACCTTTCTCAATCAGGTAATTTAGCGGTTATTCACAATGGTATCATTGAAAATTATGCAACCATTAAAGAAGCACTCATTAATAGAGGACATCATTTTTTAAGTGATACAGATACTGAAGTTTTAATTCACTTAATTGAAGATATTCAAGACCACGAAAAAATAGGGATAGATGAAGCAGTTCGCCTTGCTTTGAATCAAGTTGTTGGAGCTTACGCTATCGTAATCCTTGTTAAAAATGAGCCTGCTAAATTAATCGCTGCAAGAAAAGGAAGCCCATTGGTGGTAGGTATTGGCGAAGAAAAGGGGGAGTATTTTATGGCAAGTGACGCATCGCCTATTGTTGAATATACCAAAAATGTTATTTATCTAAATGATGGTGAAATTGCCATTGTTAAAGACGGTGAATTAAGTATAAAAACAATTGATAACGTTACAAAAACACCTTTTATCCAAAAATTAGAGATAAATCTTGAAGAAATTGAAAAAGGAGGGTATCCTCATTTTATGATTAAAGAGATTTATGAACAGCCTAAATCAATATTGGACAGTATTCGTGGTCGTTTAGATTCAAGTTCAGGTCGATTTGCAATGAAAAGCATTCATGAATATGAAGATAAACTTAGAAACGTTAAACGCCTACTTTTGATTGGTTGCGGAACAAGTTGGCACGCTGCACTTGTTGGAGAATACCTTTTTGAAGAGTTTGCTCGCATACCAGTTGAAGTAGAATATGCTTCAGAATTTAGATATAGAAATCCTGTGATTTATCCCGACGATTTGGTTATTGCCATTTCTCAGAGTGGAGAAACTGCAGATACATTGGCCGCAATAGAGTTAGCTAAAGAAAAAGGAGCCACTGTTTTTGGGGTTTGTAATGTTGTAGGTTCATCAATACCTAGAATGTCTCACGCGGGCGCATACACACACGCAGGTCCAGAAATTGGTGTAGCTTCAACTAAAGCATTTACTGCACAAGTATCTGTTCTTACATTGTTGTCACTGGCTGTTGCTCAAATCAGAGGAACAATATCAAAAGAGCGCTTACATTTATTAATGGTAGAATTGGAAAATATTCCTCATCTAGTAGAAAGAGCTTTAAAAACGAACGATAAAGTGATGGAAATTGCAAAGCTTTTCAAAGACTCAAAAAACTTTTTGTATTTAGGTAGAGGTTTTAATTTCCCTGTAGCATTGGAAGGTGCTCTGAAATTAAAAGAAATTTCATACATACACGCTGAAGGTTATCCTGCTGCAGAAATGAAACACGGACCTATTGCATTGATTGATGAGGAAATGCCTGTAGTAGTTATAGCACCTAAACGTGGTATTTACGAAAAAGTAATGAGTAATATTCAAGAGGTAAAAGCGCGTAAAGGAAAGATTATCGCAATTGTAACAGAAGGTGATGAAAAAATTAAAGCAATGGCTGACCATTACATTGAAGTACCTGATTGTGATGAAGCATTATCTCCTTTGGTAACAACGATTCCATTGCAATTACTAAGTTATCACATAGCAGTTCTAAGAGGTTGTAATGTTGACCAACCAAGAAACTTAGCTAAATCGGTAACTGTGGAGTAATTATTTATCTATATTAGGAACAGTAGGACTGAATTTTAACCAATCAGCAATAATTTCCTTTTTAAATAAACGCTCGTTTTTAATACTGTAGTTTAAAAGTTTGACTTCAAATCTGAGGGTCATGATATTTTTTCTAACCTCTAAGATTTTAATGTGTAAAGAATCACTGATAATTAATTCAGGAATATTTTCTAGCTTTTCTCTGTAAAATTTTTCAATTTCCTCGTATTGCTGAATGAGCTTAATATCGCCAGTCATATCAAAATAGGAGATTATATTGTCACTCTTGGAATAATTGACAACATCCATTCCTAACATATTGGTATTGGGGATATAAACCAATTCATTTTCGTGACTTAATATTTGAACATTCAGTAACGAAATATTGATAATTCGCCCTTTATGTTGTCCAATTCTTATGTTATCGCCTATAGAAAATTGATTGTTGAACATCAAAATCATTCCATTTACAACTTGCGCAATGTAATCTTTGGTTACTATCGCAATAGCAGCTGCAATGATTGATATTGAAGTGAAAAATTCCCTTAAACTAACCCCTAAAACAGACATTACTAAAAGGACAAGTAATATCGATAATATAACGTAATAGATGGAATTAATGCCAACTATAAAATTGTCGGATTTTTTAATATTATTTCGTTTTTTGTAAACTAATAATGCAAAATATTTTAATATTGATAAACCGATAATTAATATCAGTAAAGGCAGGTATTTTGGGTATTGTTGAATATCAATAGTCATAAAAGAAAGATGAATTTAATGCAAATATAAATATTTCCGCAACTTATGATATTTATAAATCGCCGAAAAAGAGTTTAAATCCGAAAAAAGATGAAATGTAACATTGAGTTACATTGTTAAATCACGAATTATTTACTGGAAACTGCCGCAGAACTAACCAAATCAGTTAAGCTTAATTCGAGTCCTTTGGCACTCAAACCAGTTGACTTAGGATTGAATTGATGCACTCTGATTAAAGCTTGGTGAATTATTTCAGAAACATCTTTTAATATTGCTAAGTCATTAACCTCAGAACCTTGTCTCATTAAGTATGCAAATACTCTAGCCATTCCGCAATTAGCAATAAAATCTGGAATTACGGCCGTGTTATTATCCATGTACTCTGAAATTGGTCCCATAAAAATCTCTTTGTCAGCAAATGGAACATTAGCACCACAGCTGATTACTTCAACACCTGAGTTGACCATTCGTTCTGCTTGATTTTGTGTTATTAATCTAGAAGCAGCACCCGGAATGAAAATTTCCATAGGTAAATCCCATATTTTATCATTAACCTCCTCAAAACTTAACATATCAGGATGATACAATTCATTGCCTTTTCTATTTAAAAACAATGATTTTATTTCTTCGTAGGTAAATCCTTTTTCATTGATTAAACCACCGTTTCTATCAATGATACCATTAATTAGAACGCCATTTTTAGATAGATAAAAAGCCGCAGCTGCTGCCACATTACCCCAACCTTGAATAACAGCAAATTTACCATTCATTGTTCCACCCCATAAGTTGTAATAGTGACGAACCGCTTCAGCAACACCCCAACCTGTAATCATGTCGGCAATGGTATAATGTTTGCTTACGTCTGGCGTAAATCTTTCGTCTACAATAGGTAATAATACCCCTTCTTGTAATCTACTAATACTTTTTAGTTTTTCTTCGGCAGAGTAGTTTAAATGGCCGTTTACAATACCTTCTTGTGGATGTAATAATCCGTTTGAAGCAGTCATTGGAATTACTTCGTGAATTTCATCAACATTTAAATCGCCACCTGTTCCATAATAATTTTTCAAAATAGGATGCACCGCTTTATACCAACGTTTTAACACACCTTCTTTTCTTGGATCTTTAGGGTCGAAATTAATCCCAGATTTGGCGCCACCAATTGGAGGACCACAAACTGAAAATTTAATTTCCATAGTTTTTGCTAAACTCTCAACTTCTCTTTTATCAAGCCCTTTTCTCATTCTAGTACCGCCGCCTGCAGCTCCACCTCTCAGTGAGTTAATGACAACCCAACCTTCTGCTTCTGTTTCTGCATCTTTCCATTCAAATACGATTTCTGCTTGTTTATTTTCGAATTTTTCGAGTAATTTTTTCATTTCCTGTTGATGTAATATTAAGGGATTGCAAAGATAATCCCAATTTACTTATTTTAAAAAGATTAATCACTGTTTGATTTTGCCAATTTTGGATTAATTAAGCAGTTGTTTTTTCTTTTCCTTTTCTAAAGTGATTTTGTAATTATCGGCATTGCCAGACATTTTGATATTAACAAATTTTACTTTTTTATTTGGGTCTATCGTTGCAATTTCGTCTTCTTTCTCAGAATCTATTTCCTCTGATTTTTTGCCAAATAACTTACTCATACCTGCCGTGGTGATTAATTTAAAAGGAACTCGTAAAAAGTATTCAAAATTAAAATCCATGTCTTGTTTTCCCGATATTTCAATAAATCCTAGTGATGAGTTAATTGTCATTTTAGGAATTGAAGTTACTCCTTTGTTTATATCAATTCGGTTTGATAAAGTGTCAAATAGGACTTTTGATAGATTTTTGTCTTTAAAAAAATCGGATAAATAGAGCATTGGTCCATAGTTTTCTAACTTTCCTTTGGTAACTTCTACATCCAAATGAATCTCTGAATCATTAATAACGGGAATCATATCGGCATGCATGTGAATTTTTCCATACAAGCGACCTGTTAATTTGCCGTGTAATTGTTCTGAAACCAAATGGTCTTGCCCAAAGTTTTCAAACTTAAACATGAGTTTATCTAAGTCAACTTGTTTTAATCTAATATCAGGACTGAAATATATTTTATTTTTATCTGATCCATTAAAATGCCCTTTTATGTTTAAATTTCCACCTGCTGCCAACAAGCTCATTGTGTCTATAAATAGGTGATGATTTACTTGTGAGCGAAATTTCATATAAAAATCATCTAACATATAACGGTGGTATCTCAAATGTTTGATGTCTAAATAAAAATCCATATCGGGAAATGGAATGTCAAAAATATTAAAAGCAGTTTCGTGATTAACTGATTTTGTGTTTACTTTTATTGGAGGAGGATTGTAATTAAATAATTCATCAAAATCTAAGTGAGGCGCACTCAGATAAAATTTGTTACTCTGCTTTTTTGCTTTTTTATCTGTACCGTAATAGTAATTCATGTTGGCTAAAAAGGAAGATTTGCCAATTTTGCCAGTTAATTTTTCAATACATAGGTTTTGTTCCTCGAGGTGTATGCGACCTGAGAACTTTTCAAACCTCATTGGATGAACTTTCATGCTTGCCTCCAATTGATCTAAATAAATATCAGCAGATTGTAAGCCATTTTTAAAGTGTAAATCTGTAAAACCGTGTACTTTTAATTTCCTAAATTCCTCATGACGGTAATCTTCAGGAACATGGTTCT
>JBIPNH010000136.1:0-5800 GCA_044373665.1 Bacteroidia bacterium | reverse complement strand
GAAGTCCTGAGTTTAGAAAAAAATACTTAAGTGCTCCTAAAAAAATGCAAAGAGAATGGGCAGATGCTTTGTTTTTTGCTTTTGTAGTTGCCTATATCATTCGTACATTTCAATTAGAACCTTATAAAATTCCGACCTCTTCAATGGAAGACAGTATGTTGGTGGGAGATTTTCTATTTGTAAGTAAAATGAATTATGGACCTCGTTTCCCTATTACACCAATTGCTTTCCCTTTGGTTCATCAAGATATTTTTGGAGCCAAAGCCTATTCAGATTTAATACATTTACCTTACATGCGTTTACCGGGTTTTCAAAACATTAAACGCAATGACCCTGTTGTATTTAATGTGCCTTGGGATCAGTTAGACCCAACTGTAAGAGCTCCAGACAAAATGCAAAACTATGTTAAAAGATGTGTGGGAATTCCTGGAGATACGCTTTCTATCGTCAATGGCAAATTATATATTAATGGAAAATTGGGTTATCAACCGCCTAAACAATTACACCGTTATTTTATTAAATTTAAACCGAACTCAACTATCCCTACAGGTGAAACTTTAACCAAAGAATACGACATCTATGATTATATTTTTATTGACAATCGTACCGTAGCAATTTCTGTTTGTTTGGAAGATTTGGAGGCTCTTAATCGTGATTTTAAGGTTGATTATGTAAAACAAGATTTATCTCCTAAAAAAGGAAATCACTTTGCCCCAGATTATTTGGATTTCAATGCGATTGTTAGTGTAAAAGCAGGTCAAAAATTATCAGATGATGATTTAAGAAAGTTGGGAGTTATTTACAGTCAACCGTTGAGTTCAAACTTAGAAAACTTATTGGTAATGATGGATGAAAAAATGATTGAGCCCAATCAATATGCTTCTGTTATCAAAGTAGATTCTATTAAAAGAAAAACACAGTTATTATCTAAATCAACCAATGCATTCCCTGATGAAATGCAAATACATCCTTGGAACAAAGACAATTTTGGGCCTATTTATTTGCCACGCAGAGGAGAATCTGTTAAAATTGATGCCAATAATTTCTATTTATATTACCGTGCTATTGTGAATTATGAAGGCAATGAAAATTTTGAATTACGCGGAAGTACACCTTATTTGAATGGCGAAGCGATTGAATCATATACCTTTAAAATGGATTACTATTGGATGATGGGAGATAACAGAGACAATTCACTCGATTCGCGTTTTTGGGGATATGTGCCTGAAAATCATATTGTAGGAAAACCTTTGTTTGTGTTCTTTAGTATTCAATACAAACATGCCGATAATCCTAAACCGGGAACTGATGGCAATGAATTTGTAAAAGTTAGATGGAATAGATTGTTTAAAGCGATTAAGTAAAATGCATTCAGAATTGGTCATTGGCGAAGAAATACATTTAAGTCAAATAATAGAACTTGTAAAAAACCAAGTTCCAATCTCATTAAGTGAACAAGCAAAAGTTAGAGTAGAGTCTTGTTTTCAGTATTTGCAAAACAAAATCAATAATACAAATGAATTGATTTACGGAGTAAATACAGGATTTGGTGCTTTTTGCAACACCTCAATTTCAAACGAGGATTTACAAAATTTACAATACAACTTGTTGCGTTCCCACGCATGCGGAACAGGGGAATTAGTGCCTACACACATTGTAAAATTAATGTTGTTGCTCAAGGCACAATCATTGTCTTACGGTCATTCAGGCGTTCAACTTCAAACAATTCAAAGGATTATTGATTTTTATAACTTATCAATTATACCCGTTGTTTATCAGCAAGGTTCACTAGGTGCTTCAGGTGATTTAGCGCCACTTGCACATCTTTGTTTGCCGTTAATAGGCGAGGGTTTTGTTTGGTATAATGGTGAAATAGTTGAAGCAGAAGTGGTTCTTAAGAAACACCATTTGGAACCTTTAACATTAACCGCTAAAGAAGGTTTGGCATTAATCAATGGTACTCAATTTATGTCAGCTTACGGGTTACAAATGGTAATGGATTCGGAACGTATATTCGAACAATTGAATTATGTTGCGGCCCTTTCATTCGAGGCTTTTGATTGTAGAATCGAACCGTTTTTACCACAAGTTCATCAAATTCGCAAACAAAGTGGTCAATCGTTTATTGCCAATCAACTTAAATCACTTGTTCATGGAAGTGAAATTGTGAGTAAAGCTAAAACACAAGTTCAAGACCCTTATTCATTCAGATGTATACCACAAGTGCATGGCGCAAGTTGGGATGCCATGAATTATGTAAAACAGGTTATAATGAATGAAATAAATTCAGTTACAGACAATCCCAATGTGTTTGTGGAGGACGATTTAGTCATTAGTGGAGGTAATTTTCATGGTCAGCCTTTGGCTTTAACGCTCGATTTTGCAGCTATTGCAATGGCAGAATTGGCGAATATCTCCGAAAGAAGAATCTATAAATTAGTAGGAGGAGAACGAGGATTGCCAATGTTCTTAACTACAAATGGTGGATTGGAAAGTGGGTTAATGATTGCGCAATATACTGCAGCAAGTATTGTTAGCCAAAATAAGCAATGGTGTACACCTGCGAGTGTAGACAGTATAGTTAGTAGTAATGGACAAGAAGACCATGTAAGTATGGGGTCTAATGCTGCGACTAAGCTTTACAAAGTCATAGAAAATGTAAAACAAGTGATTGCTATCGAAGCCTTTACTGCGATGATGGCATTTGAATACCGAAGACCATTAAAAACATCTTCTGCATTGGAAAAATTCATTATAAATTACCATTCAAGTATTAAATTACCCAAAGGTGACGTGTTTTTATCTCCTTATTTATTAAAGTCAAAAGCGTTTTTATTTGAATAAACCATGAATTTGCAAGAAATAGGTTCGCGTTTTGAAAACTTAGATTTACTTGCAAGTCAGGTTGTTGAAGGCTTTATTACAGGATTACATAAAAGTCCTTTTCATGGATTTTCTGTTGAATTTGCCGAACACCGTTTATACAACTCGGGAGAATCAACCAAAAATATTGATTGGAAATTATACGGTAGAACAGATAAATTATTTATTAAGAAATACGATGAAGAAACTAATTTAAGATGTCATTTGCTTTTAGATGTTTCTCCAAGCATGTATTATCCTTCAGAAAGTTTAGATAAAATAAAATTTGGAGCAATGGCTGTGGCCGTTATTGGAAATATCTTAAAAAAACAAAGAGATGCATTTTCATTAACGACATTTAACGATAAAATACAATTTACCTCAGACACTCGCTCTTCATTAAGTCACTACAAGTTAATAATAAACGAATTGCAAAATGTGGTAAACACGAAACCACAGCAAACAACAACAAATGTAGCAGAGGTGCTTAATCAAATTACCGAAAAAATTCACCGCAGGAGTTTGGTCGTTATTATCAGCGACATGTTTGACAATGTTGAAAATTCAAATGCTTTGTTTGATGCACTCAAACACATGAGATTCAAAAAACATGAAATTATAGTATTCCATGTTGGAGACAAAAAAACAGAATCGGATTTTGAATTTGAAAATAGACCATACCGATTTACTGACATAGAAACAGGAGAGGAGCTCAAGTTATTTCCTGATGAAGTGAAAGAGATTTTCCTAAATAAAACAAAGGAGTTTGAAAAATCAATCAAAGAAAAGTGCGTCCAATTTAAAATCGATTACAATAAAATTGACACAGCACAGGATTTTTCACAAATACTAATGCCTTTTTATGTAAAAAGGATGAAGATGAAATAAAGTAAAATTTCAATTTTTACGACATCTAAATGGCATATAATCTTTATATTCCATATCTTTGCAAGATTAAATGCTCACACTTAACGAACTTTCTTTTGACTTTGGAGGTAGATACCTTTATAGAGATGTAAATTGGCAAATTAAACCAGGCGAACGCATTGGTTTGGTTGGACAGAACGGAACAGGAAAATCAACATTATTACGAATCATAACAGGCGAATACCAACCTACAGAAGGTGGATTGTCTAAATCTAAAGATTGTACCATTGGTTTTTTGAATCAGGACCTGCTTAGTTATGAAAGCAATGAAAGTATTTTTAACGTTGCTCTTCAGGCTTTTGATAAAGCACTACAACTACAAAAAGAAATAGATGAAATAATGATTCGTTTGGAATATGATTATTCAGACGAAGTTCTCAATGCTTTGGGTAACAGACAAGAGGAGTTTGAAGCCTTGGATGGGTATAATATTCAGTTCAAAACAGAAGAGATTCTGGAAGGATTAGGATTTAAAACAGCGGATTTAAAAAGACCATTGTCTGAGTTTAGTGGTGGTTGGAGAATGCGTGTAATGTTGGCGAAGCTTTTATTACAGAATCCCAGATTGTTATTGCTGGATGAGCCTACGAATCACTTGGATTTACCTTCCATTGAATGGTTGGAGGATTACTTGCAATCTTATGAAGGAACTGTTATAATAGTCTCTCACGATAGACAGTTTTTGGATAAAATGATCAACAAGATTGTAGAAGTTGCTAATAAGAAAGTTTATGTTTATACAGGTAATTACTCAAGCTATTTAACACAAAAAGTAGAACGTGATGACCTTCAGCAAAGGGCATTCGAAAATCAGCAACAATTTATCAAACAACAAGAAAAACTGATTGACCGTTTCAAAGCCAAAGCAAGTAAGGCTACAATGGCACAAAGTAGAATGAAAATGCTTGATAAAATTGAACGAATAGAAGAAGTTCAAAACGATGAAGCGGTTATGAATTTGAAGTTTAAGATTAAACAACAACCGGGAAAAGTATTGGTTGAATTAAAAAACATCAGTAAAACTTACGGTACGCAATTAATTTTTAAACAAGCCAATGCAACGATAGACCGAGGTGATAAAATTGCTTTAATTGGTGCAAATGGAAAAGGGAAATCGACCTTATTAAGAATTATAGACCAAAGCGAAGGAACCCAATCAGGCGCAGTAGAATATGGTTACAATTTATTAAAAACATTTTATGCGCAGCACCAATTAGAATCTTTGAATGTGCAAAAAGAAATATTGCAAGAACTTTCGGACATGGGTTCTGCAAAACTTGAAAATGAATTAAGAACGATTTTAGGTTGTTTCTTGTTTACAGGCGATGATGTTTTCAAAAAAATAAAAGTATTGAGTGGTGGAGAAAAAGCCAGAGTAGCGCTTGCCAAAACATTGATTTATGAAGCTAACTTTCTATTACTCGATGAGCCTACCAATCACTTGGACATTCAAAGTATGAATATTTTAATTCAAGCTTTACAAGATTATGAAGGTTCATTTATTACGGTTTCACACGACAGGCATTTTATATCACAAATTGCTAATAAAATATGGTGGATAGAAAATGGTGAGATAAAAGAATATTTGGGAACTTACGATGAATGGAAGTTTTACATGCAAGAGAGAGAGTTGGCAATGAAACAAGAATCTGCTGTTGCTAAGAAAAACGAGTCAACAAATACAGTAATCAAATCTGTTGAAAAGAACCCTAATTCAGAAACTGACAAACAAAAAAAGCAAATTCAACAACAATTAGATCAGATTGAAAAAGAATTGGAAATGTTGAATATCAAAAAGTCTGAAATTGAATTAAAACTCTCAGAAACCAGTGATGCAAAGGTAATTGGCACACTTTCTGAGGAATATAAAATATTAAAATCTCAAATTGATGAAAAAAACACATCCTTTGAAACAATATTTGAACAACTTTTAAGTTATTAAACCATTATAAGATGAAATCTATCTACCTAATTTTATTCTATTTTATTATTTCTCAGACACAAGCGGCCT
>JBIPNH010000034.1:0-20438 GCA_044373665.1 Bacteroidia bacterium | reverse complement strand
ATCAATAACCATGTTTCCCATCGGTTCGGTTACATCAATACCTATTCCGACAGCCGCTGCCATAGGTTCGTGTATCATGTAAACTTCCTTACCGCCTGCTCTGTCGGCACTGTCTTTAACCGCTCTTTTTTCAACTTCGGTAATACCAGAGGGGATACAAATAACCATTCTTAATTGAGGTGAAAATGTTTTTCCCGATTTGCTGATTTTTTTAATCATCCCTCGAATCATGTGTTCAGCCGCTTGGAAATCTGCAATAACTCCATCCTTTAGAGGTCTTATAGTTTTTATGTTATCGTTTTCTTTACCATACATTTGCATGGCTTCGTGCCCAATAGCAATTACTTTTCCAGTACTTCTTTCTATGGCAATTATCGATGGTTCATCCACCACCACTTGATCTTTGTAAATGATTAATGTGTTGGCAGTTCCCAAATCTATCGCCAATTCCTGAGTAAAAAAATTAAACCACGCCATGCTGTCTGTTATAGACCCGCAAAGTAACAATTATTTTTGTATTTTTTTTGATATTTTTTTTTGCAACCATTTGATTATACTTATGCTTTGGCATTAAATTTGCAGACAAGTTAAGAGCATGGAAAATAACGAACAAACGCCTATATCTAAAAGAAAACCTGGAAGACCTTCAACCAATGACAGCAGAAAACAGGAAATTATTGATAAAGCAACTCAATGTTTTTTCAAATTTGGATATAATAAAACAACTTTAGACGAAATTGGAGAATCTATCGGATTCAATAAAGCTGCTTTGTATTATTACTTTAAAAACAAAGAAGAATTATTTGTACAAGTCCTAAATAATCAAATAAAACATGGTTTAATTAATTTAAAAACCAATATTGAGGAAATTGAAAATCCTGAAAATAAGTTTTTTCAATATTTTTGGCATCGTACCAAAGTTATTTCTAATGTTTTGAAGTTGACTAACTTATCAAATGAAAATATTTTGGATTTGCATACTACTTTTGAGTCTATTTATTCTCCATTTAAAAAATCCGAAAAAGATTTTTTAGCTAAAATACTAACTACATTAGTACCTCATAAATCAAAAACTGAAATCGACAATTTCGTTTCTCTTTGTTTTGATGTTGTAAATTCATTGTCATTATCTGCTTTAATGTTGCAAAACATACTGAGTAAAGATTCAACATTTGAGGAATATAACAAGAAAAAAGACACTGTTTTACAGCACTTGTTGACTTCTTTTAGATTAAAATAATTTTTTAATCTAAGTCTTTCTCTTACTTTTGGTTTTGTTTTAATGGATAAAATCAAACTTGCATATTCAAAACCTCTTTTTTGGGTTTTATTTATTTGGCTATTGCTCACTTTCATCAATTTGAACAAAGCAGTACACATGGATGATACTTTCCATATTGAAGCTGCTCAAGAAATCCTAAAAAACCCCTATGCACCAATGAGTGGAAAAGTTAATTGGGGCTCAAATCCTAATTATTTGCATTCATTTAACCAAGCACCTCTCTTTTTTTACGTCATTGCCTTATGGGGCTCTGTTTTTGGTTTTAACGAAATTTCACTTCATCTTCTTATCTCCATTTTTACTTTTCTAGCGCTGTTCTACTTCCACAAAATTAGCCAACAATTATATCCCGAAAATTCACGCTATATATTGCTACTGTTTGGTTTGTCTGCGCCTTTTATAGTCAACCAAAATATTCATTTAGACGTTCCTCTACTTTCTCTTCTCTTGTTGTTTTTTTACAAAATTCTTCTTTTTTCTCAGTCAAAAAAAGGAATTCATTTGTTTGTAGCAGCTCTTGTTTTTAGCTTATCGCTGCTTATCAAATACTCGGTTATTCCATTGTTTACTGTTATGGTAGCCGCTCTCTTTTTTTCCAAAAAATACAAATATGCTTGGATACTTTTAGTGCCGATAGCTTTTCTAAGCTTGTGGTCTTATTTAAATTGGATTGAATACGGCAGTATTCACTTTATGGACCGACCCAAAAATGAATTTACTCTGTACCGAATAGGTGGCATTTTTGTAATTTTTACTGCATGTATCGGCGCATTATTTCCTTTTGGATTTATTGGATTAAGCAACTTTATAAAATCTAAAACTAACCTAATCTTTGCTATCACTTTTCTTATCCTTTTTACGGTGTTATGTGTTGGTGTTTTGCTTAATTTTATTCCAGAAAATATTTCTTCAATAATTCTTTATGCTGTTTTTCTAATGGCCGGTTCGCTTGTTATCTTTTCCACTATCTATATTGTTTACAAAAATTTTAATCATTTTAATGTTCAAATAAAATTACTGAGTATTGCTTTGCTCAGTTTGTCAGGCTTTTTAGTTGTTTTTGCACCATTTATGGCAAGCAGGCATTTGCTTTTGATTTTACCTTTTGTTCTTTGGATACTCAAACCATTTTTCCAAAAAGCACCTAAAGTTATTTTAAATTTAACATTATTCATTAGCATATCCTTAGGGCTAATTTTGGGATTATCAGACTGGTTTTATGCTGACTATTACAGAAAAACGGCGCTTTCTTCTTCAAAAAACCAAAATAGTAATGTCGTTTATACCAGAGGACATTGGGGTTGGCAATGGTATTCCAAAAAAGAAGGTTTTAAGGAATATGGCAAAGATTCAACAATATTGAAAGTTGATGATTTAATAATTGGCCCTTTTAATGTTTCAAAACAGGATTTGCATCCTTCATTAGTTGTTGAAACTGTATATAAAGAAAACCCACCATTTAATTTACTCACATTTTTCTCAGGCAATGACTATGCATCAATGTACAATGCAAGCGCCAAAAGAACTTCATGGAAATTAAGTAAACAACCTATAGATACAATTGTTATTTTAAGAGTAAAAGCAATTAAGCCTTCAACACAACAGAGTCAATAAAACTCAGTATTCGTTCGGTACTTTTCCCATCCCACATTGGAGGAATAGTTCCTTGTTTGTATGTTTTAAATTCGATTTCAGCTATCAGCTTATTGATAGCTTCTAAATTAAATGGAACTAGTGTATTTGTTCCCATCTTTATCGTAATTGGCCTTTCAGTGTTATTTCTCAATGTCAAGCATGGTACTTTTCTGAAAGTTGATTCCTCCTGAATACCTCCGCTGTCGGTTAGTATAAATGCAGCTTTAGTGATTAATTTTTGGAAAGAAAAATAATCCAAAGGATCTGTAAATATAAGTTTTTCCGAAGACACCAATTCATCCCAAAGATTAAATGATTTCAATTTAGCAATGGTTCTAGGGTGAATAGGAAAAACCAAATGGTAATTCACTGTTACCGATTTAATTAATTCAATTAAAGTATTTAAACCATCAATTTCATCAACGTTAGAAGGGCGATGCATGGTCATCAAAACGAATGGTTTATTTTCTAAATCAAGTTGATTTAATACATCACTTTTATCTATTTCTGTCTCAAAACCAACCAAACTATCAATCATAGTATTACCAACCATTTCTATCCTATGTTCTTCAATCCCCTCAGACAGTAAATTATCTAAACCACTTTGCTCAGTCACAAAAAAGAAATCACTTATTTTGTCAGTCAAAATTCTGTTAATTTCCTCGGGCATTGTCTTGTCATAGCTCCTTAAACCACTTTCAACATGCGCAATTTTTATATTCATTTTATTGGCTGTAAGTGCTGCTGCAAAAGTACTGTTCACATCGCCTACCACTAACATTAAATCAGGTTGATAAGATTGACAAACAGGTTCCAAACCCAACATAATATTGGCCATTTGTGTATTGGCAGTACCTTGTCCTATCTGTAATAAAAAATCAGGTTTTAAATCAAACTGCTTGAAAAAAATTTGACTCATTTTATCATCAAAATGCTGACCAGTATGAACAAATTTTATGTCAATGTGAGGAAATAACTCTGCAGCAACTTTTTTAAATCTTGTCACTTTTATAAAATTCGGGCGAGTACCCACAACAATTAATATTTTTTTCACTTCGTAAATAAGTATTTTCAGCAAAATTAATGTAAATGATGCTTTTATTATTAAAAAAACAAGAAAATGGTTGTAAATTTGTCTATTCAAAAAACAATCAACAATTACATGTTAAATATAGTATTATTTGGACCTCCGGGAGCAGGAAAAGGAACTCAGTCTGCCAAATTGGTTGACACATTTCAATTAGTTCATCTTTCTACCGGTGATATTTTCAGATATAACATCAAAAATGAAACCGAATTAGGCAAACTTGCAAAAACTTATATTGACAAAGGTGAATTAGTACCAGATGAAGTTACTATAAGCATGTTAGAAAAAGAAGTAGAACAGATACAAGATGCTAAAGGCTTTATTTTCGATGGTTTTCCAAGAACTGTAAATCAAGCTAATGCGCTTGACGCCTTTTTGAAAAACAGAAATACTGAAATTTCGATGATGTTGGCTTTGAATGTGGATGAGGATGAGCTTGTAAAAAGACTATTGATTAGAGGAAAAGACAGTGGACGTGCAGATGATTCTGATGAGTCTATAATCAGAAACCGTATAAAAGTATACAATGAACAAACAGCAATAGCTGCAGAATATTACAATCAACAAGGAAAATACCATGGCATTAATGGCATAGGTTCTATTGATGAAATTTTCAATAGATTGAGTGCCATCATAGTTGAGTCAAATCGTTAATTCCATTGGGATAATATATGCAAGAATCAAATTTTATTGACTATGTAAAGATTTATTTCCGAAGTGGTAAAGGAGGTAAAGGTAGTGCGCATTTTCACCGTGCAAAAGGACTTCCCAAAGGGGGACCAGATGGTGGTGATGGTGGAAAAGGAGCTGATATTAGATTAAGAGGTAATGCCCAATTATGGACATTACTCCATTTAAAATATAGAAAACACGTTCATGGCGAGGATGGTGATCCAGGAGCTTCTGCTCTTTGTACCGGTGCTTCAGGTAAAAATGAAGTCATAGAAGTTCCTCTTGGAACCGTTGCCAAAAATGCAGAAACAGGTGAAATTCTTTTTGAAATCACCAAGGATGGTGAAGAGAAAACTTTAATGCGTGGTGGAAAAGGCGGTTTGGGTAACAATCATTTCAAAACCTCAACCAAACAAGCTCCCACGTATGCCCAACCTGGTGAAGATTGCCAAGAAGGTTGGATTGTATTGGAACTTAAAGTGTTGGCTGACGTAGGTTTAGTTGGATTTCCGAATGCTGGAAAATCTACCTTATTAGCTGCTATTTCTGCTGCAAAACCAGAAATTGCCAATTATCCGTTTACCACTCTAGTTCCTAATTTAGGGATTGTTCAATACCGCGACTACCGTTCATTTATTATGGCAGACATTCCCGGCATTATCGAAGGCGCGCACGAAGGCAAAGGATTAGGACACCGTTTCCTTAAACATATTGAAAGAAATGCTGTTCTATTATTCTTAATCCCTGCCGACAGCCAAGATATTAAAGCTGAATACAAGATTCTATTGAATGAATTAAAGAAATTTAATCCAGAATTACTTAAAAAGGAAAGAGTAGTAGCAATCAGCAAATGTGATATGCTCGACGACGAACTAATTTCTATGATGAAAAAGGATTTAAAATCAATTAAACCTTTATTTATCTCAGGTGTAAGTGGATTAAACTTACAGCCATTGAAAGATTTACTTTGGGATAAAATTGAAGCTTCTGAAGATTAATTTTTGATTAATCTGTAGTTTGCCAACTGGTTTTCGTCTTTAATCGTGATGTTGTAAACACCGCTTGGGTAGTTGCTTATGTCTATACTTTCACCTGACACATAATCTTTTTGATCTACCAATTGACCTTGAGCATTAAATAACATCAATTGTCCTTTTGCTATTAATTCATTTTTGATTTGAATGGTATGATTACTTGGATTTGGATACAAATCAGTCACAGTCGTTTTAACCGCTTTTACATTTACAGCTCCCCAAACATCTATAGTCATAGTGACATTAATCCCTTCAAATGGTCTTGATGCTCTGAAAAAATTAACAACCATTTTACCTGAACCTCTTTTATTTTTTGGATAAAAATGGAACGATAAATAACCTGAGTCACCTACACCCATTTCGAAAGTATTTGAATTAACATCAGTTCCATGACATTGAATGATGTCACATACTGCACTTTCCCAAGCAGCATCACCTAGTTCATTGGTAACTCTGTTCCAAGAAATTGTATCTTTTGAATTAGATAAGTTGTATATCCATGTATTCGCATAAATATCAGATACAGTTGTAAAATCAGATTTATATAAAACAGTATCTTTAAAAGATATTTGAGCAGACAGTTGATTAGCAACAATCAAGACAAAAGAAATAAGGAAGGTAATTTTTTTAGACATAATGCAAAGTTAACTAAAAAATAAAATGAATTACAACTTTATTTTAAAACTAATGTCCATACTCTTAACAGAATGCGTTAACATTCCTAAAGAAATAAACTGAACACCAGTTGCTGCATAAGCCTCAATATTGTCAATAGTAATACCGCCAGAAGATTCCGTTTCACATCTATTATTGACCAATTCTACGGCTTGTTTGGTTAGTTCAGGACTAAAATTATCGAACATTATTCTTTGTATTGGTAACATTGCCATTACCTCTTCCACTTCTTTTAAATTCCTAGTTTCAACTTCAATACCTAAGTCTAAATTGTTTTGAATCAAATATGATTTTGCTTTTTCAATAGCCTTAGTAATTCCTCCTGCTACATCAACATGATTGTCTTTAAGCATAATCATGTCGTACAAACCTTTTCTGTGATTATAGCCGCCTCCAAGGGTTACAGCCCACTTTTCTAATGTTCTCATATTGGGAGTCGTTTTTCTAGTATCCAATATTTTTGTTTTGTAATTCTTTATTTTGCTTGCAATTTGATTAGTAATACTAGCTATTCCACTTAGCCTTTGCATAATATTGAGCAATAATCTCTCACTTTTTAGCAAGGATTGAGCATTCCCATTTACCACAAATCCTATTTCACCAACTTTAACTTCATCTCCATCTTTTTTATAAAAAACAATCTCACACTTTGGGTCGTTTAATTTTAAAATCGTTTCCGCAATACAAAGTCCTGCCGCTATTCCATTGTCTTTAAATATCAATTGCGCAGAAGCTTTTCTATCACTCTCTATACTCGCCAATGAAGAGTGATCGCCTTCTCCAACATCCTCTTTTAATGCAAGATTTATCATCTCGATTACTTCTTTTTCTTGACTAATATTTGTCTTCATTGTATTTCCTAATTGTAGGTCGCAAATTACATGTTCCCTTTAAAACAAAAAAATAGTCCGAAATTAATTCGGACTATTTTTAAAACTTTACAGTTAGCGTGTTTATTAGATTTTGCTTACTTTAAATTGATGTAATTGATTGTTATCTAAAATAGTCACATTATAAACACCTGAACTTATGTTTTCTAATGAAATAATACCGTTGTTTAATGCTTGTGTATTTACCAATTTACCATTCATATCATAAACTTGTGCTACCACATTTAGGTTAGACAAGCCGTTAATTTGAATTGAACTAGAAGCTGGATTTGGGTAAAATGAGATTTGATTCGTGTTTTGTGAAAATACAGAAGTAGTTTGTAATTCAGCTTGTATGTGTGAAACATTACTTGTTTTAGATTCCCCTTTATTGAAATAATATGATACCAAAGAGAAACCATATTCACTTTTATTCGACCACCATGAGTGTTCATATGAGGTATCTCTCGTATTGTCTAATTCTAAATCACTAATTTGTCGAGCCGTTAAATTACTCCAACGACCAAAAACAAATGCCGAATATGAAGGTATTGAAATTTCTTCTTTCTCAACCATTACAACATCAACCATTACATTGTTTGATAACTTAACTTTTCCCCAACCTAAACCAGTAAACTTATTAACCGTTTTAGAACCTACTCTTATTGAGTCAATTCTTGGCGCTGGCCCTGGGCCATCTGGATCGAAACCTAATTCGTAAGAAAATCCTATTTGAGAAAATGAATCTTTTAAAACTGTATTAAAGGTCATTGGAAATTTCATAATAGTAGAACGAAAAGGGAATACTTCAAAACCACCCATTCCATCGTCATCAGCAGAACCTACTATATCCAAACTAGAAGTTGATTTATTTAATAAAAAATATGAACCAGGTTCATTGGCAAATGCTACAACAGTATTGGCAGTTATTGCTAAATTCTTTAATGCAGGAACCCAATCTCTGTTATAAAACAAAATAGTATCCTCTACTTCTTTTTTTAGGGTACTAAAATCCCATGTTTTGTTTGTTCCACCAGTTTGTATGGTTATTTCTCCAGGATCATTATACTGTATGGCTTTTTTTCCAGGTGTGGCTACCATGTAGTCAAAAACGGTGATTTGTGCACTCAGTTGAGAAGCACATAAAAGGCTAAATAAAAATGTAATTTTTTTCATTATGTTGTATTATATTTTGTTGTAAGGTTTGTCTTTTATTGATAAAAACGGTTTAAGTGATTTTGAATTCATTAATCACAAAGCCAAGACCTGCTTTGTATTCTCCTTTGATTGTTACACGGTACTGACCATTTTTGGTTGTTAGATTAATTACAATCATTGAATTTGTAGAACCCGAAGTTTCGTGTAAAACGATGGCATTTGTTGGAATATTTGATTTAAAAAAATTCTCAAGTATAATAATAGCTTGATTTTTCGAACTTAATCCACTTGCTTGTGGGGTTGTTAATTCTATACTGCCATTAAACATCACAGACAATTCATTTACATTTGCATTTTTAAGGGCATTTGCAATTTTATCGCCTTCCTTAGCTTGAACAGAAAAAGAAGCCAAAATAAAAGACATAAAAAGTATCAGTTTACTCATAATTAATATTTACTATTCAGAAAGTGTGCCAAATTATATTGCAATTATAATCTTTTTTTTAATTCTTCTATCTGATCTCTGTATTTTGCGGCCTCCAAAAAGTCCATATCCTTTGCTGCACGCATCATTGATTTCTCAGTTTCTTTAATTGCTTTTTGAATACTGTCCTTACTCATATAGTCAAAAACCGGGTCGGCCGCTATTGAAAGTGAGTCTTTTGTTTGGTCAGAATAGCTTATTAAATCACCTTTTTTAGCATCCGCTACACTCGTTTGATCCATGATTTGTTCTATTGATTTAACAACAGTAGTAGGTGTAATTCCGTGTTCCAAATTATATTGAATTTGTCTTTCCCTTCTTTTCTCTGTTACTTCAATGGTTTTTCTCATGCTTTCTGTCATTCTATCGGCATACATGATAACCTTTCCTCGTTGATTCCTTGCGGCCCTTCCGATGGTTTGAATCATACTCGTTTCGCTTCTCAAAAAACCCTCTTTATCAGCATCAAGTATGGCAACAAAACTCACTTCGGGCAAATCCAAACCTTCTCTTAACAAATTAATCCCAATCAATACATCGATTTTCCCTAGCCTCAAATCTCTTAATATTTCAACCCTATCCAATGTCTTTATCTCACTGTGAATATATTGGCATTTAATTCCCAAATTACTTAAGTATTTAGCCAATTCTTCACTCATCCTTTTGGTTAATGTTGTTACCAATACACGGTCTCCCATTTTTACCCTTTCATCTATCTCGTCTAACAAATCGTCTACTTGATTGATACAAGGCCTAACTTCTATAACGGGATCTAACAATCCAGTAGGTCTTATCACTTGTTCTACTACAACTCCGTCCGATTCTCTCACTTCATAGTCAGCAGGCGTTGCACTTACATAAATAACTTGATTCGTTAATTGGTTGAATTCTTCAAACTTTAACGGCCTGTTATCTAAAGCAGAAGGCAATCTGAAGCCATACTCTACCAAGTTCATTTTTCTAGACCTATCGCCACCATACATGGCTCGTATCTGAGGCATACTAACGTGACTTTCATCTACTACCAAAAGAAAATCATCTGGAAAATAATCCAACAAACAAAATGGTCTGTCACCTGCCTGACGCCTGTCCATGTAACGACTGTAGTTTTCTATTCCACTACAATAGCCCAATTCTCGCATCATTTCCAAATCAAAATTCACTCTTTCCTCTAGTCTTTTTGCTTCCTGATGTTTGCCATTTTCCTTGAAATAATGAATTTGCTCTACTAAATCATCTTGAATTTCATAAATGGCTTGGTTTAATCTTTCCTTTGGTGAAACATAGATATTTGCAGGATATATTGCAATATGGTCGTGTTCTTGAATTGTAAGTCCTGTTTCCGGTTCAAAAGATTGAATTTCTTCAATATCATTTCCAAAAAAACTAATGCGATAAGCAAAATCATTGTATGCCAAAAACACATCGATAGTATCCCCTTTTACTCTAAAATTTCCTCTGTTAAAATCTGCCGTTGTTCGGCTGTACAAACTATCAACTAAGCGATGTAAAAGGGCATTTCTACTCATTTTTTCACCCTTGCTTAATCGTATTATACTCTCTTCGTAATCGTTAGGATTACCCGCACCATAAATACAACTTACCGAAGCAACCACCACAATGTCTCTTCTGCCACTTAATAAAGTTGAAATAGTTTTTAACCTCATTTTCTCAATTTCTTGATTGATGGCCAAATCTTTTTCTATGTAAGTATTGGTTGTGGGAATAAATGCTTCCGGTTGATAATAGTCGTAATAACTTACAAAATACTCAACATCATTGTTTGGAAAAAACTGTTTAAACTCACCGTATAATTGCGCTACGAGTGTTTTATTGTGACTTAGTATTAAGGTTGGTTTTTGAACCTTCTCAATAACATTGGCAATAGTAAAGGTTTTACCACTCCCTGTAACCCCCAAAAGTGTTTGGGATTTTACACCAGATTCCAAGCCTTGCACTAATTGTGTAATTGCTGTAGGTTGGTCGCCATTTGGCTCAAAAGGGGCTATTAATTGAAAACTTGACAAAGTTTACAAAGATAGTATTCAATTGACTGATTTTATTAATCCATCTGAAATTTAAAGCTAAATATTATCTTTGTAGTAATGAAAACGGAAAGTGATTGGGACAAGCATTTGAATGATGTATTTGAATTGCCGTTTTATAAGGATTTAGAACTTTTCTTGAACACCGAAATCGCAAATAAAAAAACTATTTACCCTCCATTTAATCAAATTTTCACTACTTTTAAAGCCACTTCTTTTGAATCAGTTAAAGTTGTAATATTAGGTCAAGACCCATACCACAGTGAAGGACAAGCGCATGGTTTGGCTTTTAGTGTCAACAAAAACCACAAAATTCCGCCATCATTAAAAAACATCTACAAAGAACTCCGAAATGACTTAGGTTTTGTAATACCCAATCATGGAAATTTAGAGAATTGGGCAAAAAATGGGGTACTGTTATTGAACGCAACCTTAACTGTTAGAGCACATGAAGCCGCAAGCCATCAAAGGAAAGGATGGGAAGAATTTACAGATATTGTCATCAAAAAAATTTCTGATTTACAAAAAAACTGTGTCTTTATTTTGTGGGGAAATTATGCCAAAAGCAAAAGTGTGTTAATTGATAGACACAAGCATTTAGTTCTTGAAGCGGCACACCCTTCGCCACTTTCGGCCCATAATGGTTTCTTTGGATGTAAGCACTTTTCTAAGTGTAATTCTTATCTTGTTGATAAAGGATTGACCCCAATCGATTGGCAAATCAATTGAAAACATTAGTTTTGTAATTCATCAAGACCATTACACCTTCCAAAATTATGTCATACGAAACCGTTATATCTTTAGAACACGCTGATATTTTTCAGGAAAAAAATCTTGTTTTACATCAAGTTGATTTTAAGCTAAACAAAGGTGAATTCGCTTACATTATTGGAAAAACAGGAAGTGGCAAAAGCTCTTTATTAAAAACGCTTTATGGTGAATTAAAACTTGAATTAGGGAAAGGCGAAATTGCTGGTTTCGATTTAATAAAACTTAAAAGAAGACAAATTCCGAAATTGAGAAGACGATTAGGTATTATTTTCCAAGATTTTCAACTTTTAACAGACCGTAATGCCAAAGACAATTTACTTTTTGTGTTAAAAGCAACGGGATGGACCAATAAAATGGAAATGTTTAAGCGTGTAGGAGAAGTGCTTAAAATTGTAGGTTTAGAAACCAAAGATTATAAAATGCCTCATCAACTAAGTGGTGGTGAACAGCAACGTTTGGTAATTGCCCGAGCTCTCTTAAATAAACCTGAAATTATTTTGGCCGATGAGCCTACAGGAAATTTAGACCCTGAAATTTCTAACGATATTGTTTCTTTGCTTCAGCTTATTGCCAAAGAGGAAGGCACTGCTGTTCTTATGGCTACTCACGAAATGCGCCTACTCGAGGAATTTCCTGCTAGAGTTATTAAAGTGGAGCAAAATAAAGTGTACGACGACCCTAAATACGCAAGCCTAGCTTAAATAAGCGCTAGAATAGTTTGAGTATTGTGTTCATTGTTAAAAGGTCCTTGCATTAACACCTTCTTTCTTTGTACTATTGCTTCTTCATCAAACTCTTTATTCCATAATAAATGAATGTCTTTAATCATTTCTTCGGCGTTTTTTGAAATAATACAAGCCTTTTCCAATCCTGTATTTTGAACCATTAATTCATTTACCAAACAAAATTTACCAATAAACAAGGCATTCAATAATTTTAATTTAATCCCTGTTCCTTGAAAAGTGGGCAAAATATTGATTTGTGCGTCGGATACTGCATTCATAATTTCCTCATTACTCCAATTTGAAATCAATTGAATATGAGGGTACGGTTTACAAGCATTTACAAGTTCGGGCGAAGGTTTATTACCGGCAATAACAACAGGATATTTGATTTGCGAAAACACATGATTAACCAAAAACAGTGCAGCATGATTGTTTTCTCCCACCGATAAATTACCATGGTACAACAGAAATGAGCCCTTCCCAGGTTTGATATTGATAGAATCGTTGGCATGAAAAGCAGGTACAAGAACAGAATGCTGGTAATTTTTTTGCAAATACTCGTGGTCAGATGGCGAAATTGCTAATATTTGTTGGGCATGTTTCAACACCTTTTCATACTGTTTCAAAAGGTCTGACTCATTTCTAAAAAAATACTTTTTGAAAAAATTGGTCTCTATCAATTCCAAACTTTTATAATAATCGTGCTCAATATTATGATTACGAACTATTTTGATTCTATTTTTTAATTTTTTATGCGTTAAGAAATAGGTACAATGAATGCCTTCAAAAATTATAGGAAAGTTGTCCTTGCATAGATTTTCCAATAATTCATCATTACTACGGGTGGAAACAATATAGGGAACAGTACCAATAAATGGATTTTTATACTTAGAACGTTTGTAATAATACACTTTTTCGCACCATTCATTTAAGATAATTTGCTGTTCTCTGCCATATTGAAAGCAGTGTAAAGTTATGGAAACGTTCAGCTTTTTGAGCCATCTTAACTTATGGAAAATATCGATAACACCTCCATAATCGGCTGGATAAGGCACATCAAAAGCAACAATATGTAAATGTTTCTGCATATACTTTAATTAAACGGCTCAAACAATTCTTTTAATCGAATAGACTCCTGATTCCAATTCAATTTTTCTGCGGCAAATAAAGCATTTTCTTTCAATTTATTGTAGTAAAATTCATCAGAATAACATCGTAAAAGCGTTTCAATTAACGCTTCTTTGGTATTCTTTATGCAAACCCCACATCCATATTCACTATTAAGCAATTCATATTCAGGTAAATGTGAGGAAATAGAAGGAATACCCGCTTGGACATAATCGAAATATTTATTACTCAATGAATAGTAATAACTAAGACTTTGGGCATCTAACAAATTATAGCCTACAAAACATTGTGCACTTATTCTTTTAAGTTCATTAGGACTAAGTAATCCTTTAAATTCCACATTTGTCAATTTTGATTTTTGAACCAATTCTCTCAAAGTTGCACTTAAGTCACCCTCTCCTACCAGCAATAAATGAAATTGTGGTAATTCTTTCATTGCTTCAATTAGCAACTCCAATTCCCTTCCTTTATTCAATGCCCCTTGGTAAATGATAGCTGGATTATCAAATGGAACAACATTAGGTTCTTGATGATAAAAAGGCACATTTCTAATCACAGAAAATGGTTTATTATAACGTAGTTCAAGAGCTTTTGCCAATGAATCAGAAACTGTAATATTTAGTTTAGAACGCTTAACCCCTGCAAGTGTTAATTGATGCCAAATCCATTTTTTGATTGACTTTCCTTGCAGTTCAGGGACCTCCGCAAAATACTCATGCGCGTCGTACACTAATGGTTTACGCTTAATTACACTCAAACACATCATTGCTGCCAATGTATCAGAATCTACGGCATAATAAATGTCAATTTTTTTAAAAAGGAGTTTGAAAAACAGCTGTAAATTGTATAAAAAATAAAACAAAATACCCGAATTAATCAATGGTTTAATCACTACAAAACTTAACCCAGTTAATGTGTTTATCTCTACTGTATTTCCATACTTAACAAACGGTCGGTATGCTAGTAAAGCATGAAAATTCATCTCTTTTAAAACAGAAGAAATACGTTGCATCCTCTGATCGGTATAAAAATGACCTGTAATAGCTATTGCTATTGTTTTTTGATGTTCCATTGTACCCAACCTTCCTTTGTTTTATTGATATATTGATAATCTTTGAGCCAACGCAATATTAAAACATAATTATCCAAATCTGTAATATTGGCCAATTTCATTAATTCGTCTTCTTTAATATTGGGGCTTGCTAAGCAAATAGACTTGATAATTTCTATGGTTTTTTGTGATACAAAATCTTCATTTATACTTCTTTTATGTCGTAAACAAACATCACAAATACCACAATCTTTCGATTTTTTCTCACCAAAATATTGAACAATAATACTGGTTCTACATTCCATATTATTATCAATATACTGATTAACAGCCAATAGTTTTTCCTGATACCTTTCTCTTAATTTATTTATTTTCTCGCTCGACACATGAATACTTCTCATCCTATTTTCGAGTAGCACTAACTGTGGCTGATTGGTTTGTGGAATATAGTCTATTAACTCAAGGTCATTGAATTTCAGCAATTGTTCTTTCAACCACGATTCACTTTTCTTAAGCCTACGGGCTATTTCTGACTCATAAATATTGGTATAAAAATCGAACAATCCTCCATAAGAACGCAGCAACATTTTAAAAATAACATCAACAGCAGTATGGTTTTGTTGCCATTCATTTAAGGTCTCATAGTCGCACAATATCTTCAATCGCGAGGGCAGATATATTGATTCTGTCGTTTGAAAATAGGCTTCATTTTCCAAAATCTTTATGGCATTTAAAGTAAGCTGAGTCGATAATTTATTGGATGAACAAAAGTCACTAATGTCAAAATCATAACTGATAAACTGACCTGAACCAACTGCAATTTTCAGGTAATTGTGAATAGCTTCATACACTTGAATAATTTCCTCCGGTTTGGGATATTTTACAGCAATTGTTCTAATATCCTCTATTCTATCGGATTCGTGAAAAAGCAATATACAATAAGACAAATTTCCGTCCCTTCCTGCCCTTCCTGCCTCTTGGTAATAGGCTTCCAAGGTGTCCGGTTTTTGTTCGTGAATTACAAATCTAACATCGGGTTTGTCTATCCCCATTCCAAAAGCATTGGTGCAAACCATAATTCTGATGTGCCCTTTTTTCCATGCCTCTTGTTTTTTGTTTCTATCCAAGGCGGGTAAACCAGCATGGTAGTAATCGGTTTTAAGTCCAATTTCATTCAAGTGTCTGCTTATTTCTTCTGCTTTGCGTCTCGACTTAACGTAAACAAGACCAGAACCCGTCAATTTTTGAGCAATTTTGAGTATTTCTTGGAGCTTATTTTCTGTTTTACGAATCACATAGGACAGGTTCGACCTAACAAAACTTTGTACAAAGACTTGTGCTTGTTTTAACTCTAGTTTTAAGGCAATATCAGACACTACATCTTTAGTTGCAGAAGCTGTTAAGGCAATAACCTTTAGGTGATTGAATCGACTTATAAATTCGGATATTTCGAGGTATGGCGGTCTAAAATCGTAACCCCACTGTGAAATACAATGGGCTTCATCTATCGCCAATAAGGACACTTTAATATTTACCGCATAATCTATAAAGTGTTTACTTTTGAGTCGTTCGGGTGACACATACAAAAACTTATACTTGCCATTGATACAGTTTTCGAGTTCAAACTCTATTTCCTTACGTTTCATTCCGCTGTAAAGAGCAACAGCCTGAATGTCTCTTTTCATCAAATTTTCAACTTGGTCCTTCATTAGGGCTATAAGTGGAGTTACCACTACACAAACCCCTTCTAACATCAAAGCGGGAACTTGAAAACACAAAGATTTACCACCACCCGTTGGCAATAATGCTATGGTTGGCTTACCATCCAAAACAGACTGAACAATGTCTTTTTGCAACGGCCTAAATTGGTCGTAGCCGAAATACTGTTTCAGTGTTTGTTCGGGTGTCATTGTAAAATTTGCTCAAATTTAGTTTATTTTGCTAATCCTACAACACCGAGAAATACGAATAAATGGGAGAATTGAAAATTTAATTCTTCTAAAATACAGAGTTTGAAAAATATTGAAAGTAGAACTTCCTTAAGCCGCCTTTGTATCCAAATCGGCCAATTTGCTAACAACCATGTCTGCGGTGATCGTAACTTCCTTGTCGCTTTTTGATGGCGCTTCATACATAACGTCGAGCATTAATTTTTCGCAAATGGTTCTTAGTCCTCTTGCACCCAACTTAAACTCTACCGCTTTGCTAACAATTAACTCAATGGCTTTTTTGTCGAAATGCAACTTAATGCCTTCTATTTCCATCAATTTAACGTATTGTTTTATCAATGCATTTTTTGGTTTTATTAAGATGTTTTTCAACGCTTCCCTGTCAAGGGGTTGTAGAAAAGTAATCATTGGCATTCTTCCAATAATTTCAGGTATCAAACCAAAACTTCTTAAATCGGAAGGCGCAACTTGTTCGATCAATTCAAGTGAAGCGTTAGATTGTTGTGCACTATTAAAACCTATCGCATTGGTGTTTAATCTTTTTGCAATTATTTTATCAATACCACTGAAAGCACCTCCACAAATAAAGAGAATATTTTTGGTATCAATTTTTACAAATTTTTGGTCAGGATGCTTACGACCCCCTTCAGGAGCAATATTGGCAATAGTCCCTTCCAAAAGCTTCAACAAACCTTGTTGAACACCCTCTCCACTTACATCTCTACTGATAGATGGATTGTCTCCTTTACGGGCAATTTTGTCTATTTCATCAATATACACTATCCCTCTTTGGGTAGCATCTACATCGTAATCACTCGCTTGGTATAATCTTGAAATAACACTTTCTACATCTTCACCTACATATCCTGCCTCGGTTAATACTGTAGCATCGGCAATACAAAAAGGAACTTTAAGTATTTTAGCAAGTGTTCTCACTAACAATGTTTTGCCTGTTCCTGTTTCACCTACCAATAAGACATTTGATTTTTCAATTTCTGTGTCATCATCACCTTGGTAGTTCAGCAAACGTTTGTAATGGTTATATATGGCTACGGAAAGTACTTTTTTGGCTTGTTCCTGACCAATGACATATTCATCCAAATGTTTTTTGATGTCAGCAGGTTTAAGAAGATTTATTTTAAAATCTGGTTCAGATTTTTTCTTTTTGTTTTGTCCACCTAGCTCAACTTCTACAATTTTGGAAGCTTGTTCCACACAGGCATCGCAAATATTGGCCTCTATGCCTGAAATAAGCATGTTTGACTCTTCCTTTGGCTTACCACAGAAAGAACAAAAACTAGAGGTTTTTTTACTCGCCATTATTTTTTATTAATATTCTTTGTCAAAACTTCATCCACCATGCCATAGGCTTTGGCTTCTTCTGAGGTCATCCAATAATCTCTATCACTGTCTTTTTCTACTTTTTCATAGGGCTGACCGCTGTGGTGTGAAATTATGTCGTATAATTCTTTCTTTAATTTAGAAATTTCACGGTAAGTAATTTCTATTTCAGAAGCTTGACCTTGCGCACCACCTAGTGGTTGGTGAATCATTACTCTACTGTGTTTTAAGGCAGTTCTTTTACCATGTGCACCTGCACACATTAAAACGGCACCCATACTTGCTGCCATACCTGTACAGATTGTGGCAATGTCACTTGAAATGTATTGCATGGTGTCATAAATTCCCAAACCAGCATATACACTGCCTCCAGGACTGTTGATATAAATTTGAATGTCTCTGTTAGGATTGGTGCTTTCTAAAAACAACAACTGACCCATTACTATGTTGGCAACTTCGTCATTAATTCCAACTCCTAAGAATATGATTCTATCCATCATTAATCTTGAAAAAATATCCATTGCAGCGATGTTTAATGGTCTTTCTTCAATAATATTTGGTGTTAAATTAGTGATAATATGCGGTGTTGCGCTATTAATGTAGCGGTCGACAGTTAAGCTATTTAAACCCAAATGTTTGGTAGCGTATTTTTGAAATTCTTTGCCTTGGTCCATAATATTATATTAAACAACAATATTAATGCAAATTTTGTTTTACGCCAAATGGTATTTCTGCCTGTAAGCTTTTTACTATGGTAGTTTTACCTCAACCATTAGGTCCTGCAAAAACTCTCATTCGTTTCGTAACCATATTATTTAAGCTTAAAATTATTTTTTAATTTTACAGCAGGTTTTTCTATGGTTCTAATAAACTTTTTTTCTCCACCTGATTGAATTTGGTACAAGCTGCCATCTTCTTCTATCAACATTGGCAAATTGGTTTGCATGGCTTTTTCATTTGCCTTAAAAGTAGCTAATATTGCTGCACCAGCTAATGCACCAAGTGTTGCCCCATCTTCTCTGTTTTTTGATAGCAATGCACCTAAGGCTGCACCAATTAAGCCGCCAGCTATGAGAGATTGTAATATTTCTTCATCGCTTTTCATATTGCAAAGTTAGTTTATTTCAACTTCTTTAATCAAAAAAAGTTAATTAAATCTAGTATTTCAGCACTTTGTAAGATTTATATTCTCCCAACATATTAGTGATTTTTAAAAAATATATTCCATTAGAAAAGTCTGAAAAATCTTTTTTCCTACTTTGTTAATATTCCTTTTTTATCGATGAACGAGTTTAGGATTATGCCATAAATTTTGAAAGTATTTTCCCCCACAAACAAAAACGAGTTGCAAACTTTCGTTTACAACTCGTTTTAAATATTAGTTGTTTCCCAAACTTAATGTTGGTGATTGTGTTCTTCTATTAGTTTGTAGAAAGCCTCAATGGTAATTGGTTTTTCATTCAACTTCACTGTGTTTCTGATGGCTACAAATACTTTACGTCTCAAAGCTATGTCATTCATTTGCTCTACAAATTCACGTTTTTTCAAACTGTCATCACTGAATTTTTTTACCAATTCAAAATCTGGGTTTTGTAAACCATAGTTTCTGAACATAGACAAAGTGTATCCAATAGAGGCCTCTTCAATGTCTTGCATCTCAACTTTAATTTCGAATAATTGAGCTGCTTTTTCGCGAATCAATACATCTTTTAACACTTTAGCTTCTTTACCATAGCGCTCGTCAATGTTTTGTTCGTTGTAATGTTCTTCTTTACTACTTAGCAACCATCTTTTTAAGAAAGAATCTGGCAATTGGAAAGTGTGTTTTTCTTCCATCAAATGGCCTATCATGTGCTCCAAGTGGTGTTCACTTTCGCCTTTGTAGTATGACTCTAAATTTTCTTTAATTTTGGTTCTGAAATCTTCAACCGAACTAACCACACCATCACCCATAACTTTATTAAACAAGTCTTGGTTAACCTCGGCTGCTTTTCTTCTTGAAATTTCTGTAACCACACATTTGAACATAGGCTGAATTTCCGCAACTGCCTCTTTGTCAATTCCTAATGAAGAAGATATAACGGTAGTATTATCATTTAGTAATTCAAAGATATTGATGGTTAATTCATCGCCTTTTTTTAATCCAATCAACGATGCTTTTAATGCTTCATTTTTTACCAATTCTGGTGTAAATGAAACATTTTTGTTAGCTAAGCCATTTTCTTTTGGTGTATTATTTTCATCTAACTCGGTCATGTCAACATACACAATGTCTTTTTCATCTGATATTTCTACAGGAGACATTTCACCAAAACGCATGGTTAATGACTCAATTTCTTTGTCCACTTCGGCATCATCAACAGAAATAACATAATAATCTAAAACATCTTTATCGGAAATATTAAATTCAAAACGTGGCGCTAAACCTAAGTCGAATGCAAATGTAAAGTCTTGTTTATTTTCAATATCCACATCTGATTTTACAGAAGCACTTGGAAGCGGTTGTGCTAAAATATCAATGTTATTTTCTTT
>JBIPNH010000135.1:0-5884 GCA_044373665.1 Bacteroidia bacterium | reverse complement strand
TACCACAAACCGATGCTCTAACCAACTGAGCTATGACTACCGTTTTTTGGGATTGCAAATATATAAAAAAAATACATATTCAAAAAAAGATTTTAAAAAGGATATCCAATACCGAAATTAAGTAATCCATATTTGCTAAAATACTGGTTTCTAGCAAAATCTTTGATTACCCATCGCTCTGTTCCTACAAATTCCGGATTGTGGATTTGAAACCCATAATCTAATCGAAACAAAAAGAACTGAAAATCTATTCTAGCGCCGATTCCTGCATTCGCTGCAATGTCTTTGTATGATTGGTTTAATTTGAATAGTTTGTCAGGATTTACGTTATTTTCGTTTCTCAATATCCAAATATTGCCCGCATCGGTAAAAAAGGCGCCTTCTAATTTATTTTTTATTAAGTCAAACCTGTATTCAATACTTCCCTGTATTACTAAATCTCCCGCTCTGTCTATCCTGAAATTATTGGTGTTCGGAGAATAAATACCCGGACCAATGGTTCGTGGTCGCCAACCTCTTAAACTATTAGCTCCACCTATAAAATATAATTTATCAAACGCCACTTCTTTCTGATTGGAATAAGGGTAGGTGGCACCCATGTTTAAGCGAAATCCAAGGGATGAATTTTCGTTCAATTTGGTGCTACATCTGGCATCAATCTCTGTTTTGGCATATTGGAAATAATTCACATTGAATAATTGGTACGACGTGTCTGCGTTATTCTGATTGTCTAAAATGCGTCTAGCCAATCGGTGTACATTGCCACCCAATTCTAAAACATTGGCACGAACAATGAAAAAACTTCTACTTTTGGTCGTGTTTTTATTGGTGAAAAAGAAATTTAAACTGCTCGATGTAATTAAGTTGTTTTGGAAAATACGGGTGATAAAGGCACTGTCATTCCGTCCAAATAAGTTAACATCGGTCAAATTATTTCTACTAAAGGAAATTTCAGCGATATTCAAATACCATGTAAAACGTTTCGATTGTATTTGATATTGATAGGTTAATGGTAAAATTTTACGAGTATAGTCGGGGTTCAATTCGTATAAAAAGGACACATTGAAGTTGGTTTTTACCGATTTTACATTCTTCCAACGCTCTATTGGTGTAAGAAAAGAGGATTTAGGAATGGTTATACTGGCATTTAAACTTTGTTGAATAGCTAAGTTGGTGTAAAATAGCTGATTGCTCGCTACGTCGCGATAAAACTGCGTTTCCATTCTGGTGTTTGAGCTTATTTCGAACAATTCGGCATTGCGGAATAAGTTGCGATGCGCCCATATCAAACTATTGGCTATACCATAAGAATTGGAACTCAAACTGCTGCTTTGAATTCTGTTTAATTGGGATATAATACCCTGAGGTTCAATGGAAAAGGATTGCCTTAAATTAGTTCTTAACGTAATAAGAACATTTAATGAATTAATGGTATCCATAGGATTAGGTAAAAAAGAAATATCAATGAATTTAAAAATACTTAATTCACTCAATTTAGCATAAGAACTTTCAAGTTCATTTTCACTAAACAAAGAGTCTTTTTTAATGGTAATATTTTTCGCAATGACATAAGGTTTTAAAGGGTAGCCATTGAAATTGAACGAAATGCCATTGAAATAAATGGTAGATTCAGGTTTTTGTGTTTCTTCATCATTTTCAAAAACCACATTAATGGCATTTATTTTCTTTTTTATAAACCTATCTCCATTCGCTTTGTTGGAAACATTAATTACAATATCCACTTGATTCACTTTTTTTATCGTGTCCAATTCAAAGTCGAAATAGTCTTTATTAAAGTCGAAATAACCGTTGTTTCTGAGTAATTCAGTCATTCTATTCCGTTCTTGCGATATTAGTTCAATGTCCAGATTATTGCCTGAATCAAGCAAAGAAAACTTCATGTTTTGGTTCAGCAATTGGTCAATCTCAGCGTCATCGGCAAACAACATGACTTTGCGAATGGTAAAGGCATTGTTGGGATTAATGAAGTAGGTTACAATTGCTTTTTTCTTTTTATAAACCACTTGGTGTTCAATGTCACAATTCAGATAGCCTTTGTTAATTAAGTATTTTTTAAGGTTGACTTTTGTTTTTTGTATTTCGTTGGTATCGAGTAGGATAGGTGCTTCCCCAATATTGCGGAGATACTTACGCCACTTGGTGCTGTCATTTTTTTCGGGATGTTTTTTGCTACTGCCTACGTTGTATAGACCTAAGTAAAATTTACCTAATACTAATATTTTCCGATTGGGTTTGTGTTTTACATATATAGCTTGGTCTCTGTCCAATATACTAATGACCTTATTAAAGACATTATTATCGGTTACGGTAGTTTTAATTATATTTTTTTCTAACAAATGTTTGTCTTGGGGAACTAATTTGGTAGATTTGCAAGCATTCATTAACAATATAAATAGCAATCCCCAAGCCCAAAAGCCATGTTGAGTAAAACTGCCATTCAATTTATTAAAAGTCTTCAAGATAAAAAACAGAGACAAAAATATGACCAATTTGTGGTAGAAGGTGAAAAAAGTATTGCCGAATTGTTGAAAAGCTCATACAAAATTGTAAAATTAGTTGCCGTAAATTCATGGATTGTTGAAAATCAGTTGTTTATAAAAGGATTGGAGTGTACTGAAGTCAGTGAAGATGAATTGAAAAAAATATCTTTTCATCAAGCACCACAAAGGGTTTTGGCTGTTGTTAAAATACCTCAATTTGATAAGCACTTGTCGAGCGATGTTTACACATTGGCATTAGATGAGATTCAAGACCCTGGTAATTTGGGAACCATTATAAGAATTGCCGACTGGTATGGGATTAAAAAATTGATATGTAGTAAAGGGTGCACCGATGTTTACAATCCCAAGTGTATAAGCGCTACAATGGGTAGTTTTTTGCGGGTTGAGGTGGTTTATGCCGATATTATTGAAATGGCCAATCAGTATCAATTACCATTAATAGTAACAAGTTTCGATGGCGAAAACGTACACAACTTTCAAACCCAGCAAAAAGGAATGATAGTAATAGGAAACGAAGGACATGGTGTAAGCAAAGAGATAATGCAAAGTGCCACTTATAAGCTTACTATTCCTAAAATTGGGGGCGCAGAATCTTTAAATGCTGCCGTAAGTACCGCTATTGTGTTAGATAATTTGGTGAGGTAGGGATGTTGTAATTCCTTTTTTTTGCTAGATATTATCAATAAATTGACAAAAATTGGGTGTTTAAAAAAGCATTTGTTTTAAAAATACTTGCATTGTATAATTTTAATAATACATTTGTCTTTTAAAAAAGAATAGATATGAGTTTATTATTACAAATTTTACAAACGCAAACGGCACCTGCCGCCAATAGCTTAACCAATGTGTTTTTGCCTGTTGCCTTGTCTGTTATTATGCTAGGACTTGGTTTATCGTTAACATTAGATGATTTTAAAAGAATAGTAAAATATCCTAAAGCTATTTTTATAGGCTTGGTTTGTCAAATGTTATTGTTGCCTGTGGTTTGTTTTTTTATTGCCAAAGGCTTTGGTCTAGAGCCTGCATTAGCTGTAGGACTGATGCTTTTAGCAGCTTCACCCGGAGGACCAACTGCCAATTTATTCAGCCATTTAGCCAAAGGTGATGTTGCCTTAAACATTACACTAACGGCAATGAACAGTTTAATTACGCTTTTAACTTTACCATTTATTGTCAACTTTTCAATTCATTATTTTATGCAAACCGACGTTGCTGTGCCTATGCAGTTTTCCAAAATAGTGGAAGTGTTCGCTATTGTGCTGATTCCAGTTTCAATTGGAATGATAGTAAAAGCTCAAAAACCAATGGTATCACAAAAATTAGACAAACCAGTTAAAATATTGTCTGCTTTGTTTTTAGCTTTAATTATAGTGGGTGCAGTATTGAAAGAAAAAGAAAATGTTGCCTTGTATTTTCAGCAAGTAGGAGTAGCAGCCTTGTTGTTCAATATTCTAAGTATGGCTATAGGTTATTATATTCCTCAAATGTTTAAGATAAACCATAAACAGTCTGTGGCAATAGGCATGGAGATTGGCATACACAATGGAACTATGGCGATATATATTGCGTTTAATGTGTTAAATAACAGCGCAATGAGTATTCCTCCAGCAATTTACAGTTTGATGATGTTCTTTACAGCTGCACTTTTTGGTTATTTGGTTAACAAAAGAAAAGTAGCTAAAATGATCTGATTTTATGATAATTGAAGTGAAGATATTTAGTTAATTCTGATGAAAAAGTTTGAGCTTATTTTTGTGCTATTGGGATTGGTGTCAATCCTGTTGAATTTATTTTTGATTCCTATGGCGAATCTATTTATGCTTTTATCACTCTCTTTTCTAAGTTTGTTTTACATGTATTTTAGTTTCGCTTTCTTTAATGGGGTTCAATTGAGGAATATTTTCAAGAAAGTTGCTTATGCAGATGTTTCAGCATTAAGAATTGTTGGGGCAATTGGAACAGGAATAGCATTGTCCCAAACTATAATTGGACTAATTTTTAAATTCAATGAATGGCCTGGAGCATTTGTTATGATGAGTGTTGGTTTGTCTGGATTTTTGGTTGTAACAATTGTTGGCTTGATTCAATTTACAAAAAACAAAATTGATTATTACAGAAACATTTTCAAAAGAATAGCCTTGTTTGGAGGACTTGCGTTGATATTAGTAGTATTGCCGTCAAACCTCATGTTTGAGTTTAAATACCGAAATTATCCAACGTATATAGAAGCGTATAAAAAATTTATTGAAAATCCTACAAACAAAGAACTTTCAGATGAGGTAGCAGCAGAAAGACGAAAGGTTTTTAATCGGTAAGTTTTGAAGTGATGTATTGAACTTTAAAAAATAATTTTTTTTTGTATTCAATTTTTCCTACTTCATAATCCCAACCAGCCATAAAACACAACTGCTTTAAATCTCCATTGAATTTCTCTAAAGTCACTTTTGGCAAAAGTGTTTTCTGATTATTTTTATATTTATTTAAAATCTGAACAATATGATTAGGAATTTTAATTCTTGTTTCAGTTTTGGTCTTTTGAGTTTTAGTAATTATGTAATGGTTGTCTCCTTGTAATTGCCAGTTTTTATTGGTTAACTTAATAATATCAGAAAATCTTAACCCAATGGTACAACCAACAACAAATATGTCTTTTGAAATTTGAAATTCAGCACTTAGTCTTTCATGAAATGGCTCATCGCTTAATAATTTCCTCAAGTAATCTTGAGACAATACGATGATAGGAATTTCTTCTTTAACGGCATGAAAATCTTTATAAAAACCACCTGTTACAAATCCTTTTACCTGATTTAGATAGGCGTAAAAAGTTCTTAATGTTTTAATTAACATGCCTACATAATTATCAGTACAAGATTTATTATACAGCATATCAGTAAACTGTTTGTAAAACTTTTGATGAGCCTTTCTTTCGGACAAAAAATTTCTTTTCAAATACTTGTATCTTGTATTTACCCAAATTACCTCTTTAAAAGTATCTTCATATTTAATCAAATTAGACAATAGAGCCCGATAATTTGAAAGTGTAGATTTGGAGATAGATTTACCGTTTTTTTGAAGTCTTTTACCTTTTTCAGTTTCCCAAATAAATTTTTTAAACAAAGGAATTAATGGCGTTTTAATGTTTTGATTGGTCATTTTGTGTTATTTTTGTTGCAAAATAAGCCCAGAATGCAAAATACAGGCATTTTTAAAACACACTCAAACCTAACAATGACAAGGGGTACAGATACTTTAAAGTACTATGCCTTTGGAAGTGCTATTTCTGAGATGCAATTTAAGAGCGATACAGGTGGTGCTTATAGGTATGGCTTTAATGGTATGGAAAAAGATAATGAAAGTTTTAA
>JBIPNH010000033.1:0-20609 GCA_044373665.1 Bacteroidia bacterium | reverse complement strand
ACAAAAGTGCAATTAACCCACCGTCCTTCAGGCATAGTGGTGGTGTGTCAAATAGAGCGTTCACAGTTAGGAAACAGAGAGCGAGCAATGGCTATGTTAAGAACCAAATTGTATGAAATTGCCTTAGAAGAACACAACTCTAAAATAGCAAGTGCCAGAAAAACATTGGTGGCCAGTGGAGATAGAAGTGCTAAAATAAGAACTTATAACTTCCCTCAAGGCAGAGTAACCGACCACCGTATCAACATGACTATTTATTCGTTAGACAATTTTTTGGGTGGCGATATCCAACCGATGATAGATTCTTTGAAAGTGGCTGAGAATGCTGAGAGAATGCAAGAAGGAAGTGGAAATTAATACAGCAAAAGATTTTATAAGTTTGTTTTTTCAAACAATCTAAATAATAGTAAAGAGTAGTTTAAATGACTGCTGTTAAACTCCAGCAGGGCCTTGTTTAATACCATCGCCACTTTTGCGAATAGGTTTTTCAACGGCACGTCTACGACTTTTTACTTTTTCATATTTTTTAAGTGTATTCATCACTTTGTTAGGTTTAATAACACTTTAATCTATTCAATTATTGTGCCTTATTAAAAGATTAGACACACGAAGACACAAAAACGTTTCAGCTTGAGGGTAAAAATGAGATTAAAATGACAATTAATCGATAAACTATTTATCAAAACCCAATTTATCTTTCACAATATAAAGCGGTCTTTGCTTTATTTCACCATAGATACGGCCTACGTACTCCCCAATAACACCAAGTACTATAAGAATAATACCTCCAATTAATAAAATAGCAATCATTAAAAAAGCCCAACCATCTACCCAAGATTTGGTAAATAATCTGACATAAAGGGAATAGATAATTCCAATAAAAGCAGCTATAGAGGTTATAAACCCTACGAATGTTGCAATTTTGAGTGGAGTATTAGAAAACGACAAAATGGCATCGCTTGCCAAACGCAACATTTTTTTGAGCGGATATTTGGTTTCACCCGCAAAACGACTTTCGCGGTCGTATTCTACAAAAGTTTGATTGAATCCAATCCACGCCACCATTCCTCTCACAAATCGGTAAGACTCGCGCATTTGCAAAAAATGGTCGAGCGCATTTCTGTCCATCAGCCTGAAATCGCCTGTATCTCTTGGAATATCAACGTCGCTTAAGCGGTTAATGAGTTTGTAAAAATATTTGGCGGTTAGCAGTTTGAATGAGCTTTCCCCTTCCCTGTCTTTCCTTTTTCCAAAAACCACATCAAACCCTTGTTCCCACTGGTTTATCATTTGTAATATTACAGCGGGGGGATCTTGCAAATCGGCATCGATAACCACAGCTGCGGCTCCTTTACAAGCATCCAAACCTGCCGTTATGGCTATTTGATGTCCAAAGTTTCGCGAGAATGACAGACACTTCAAATGTTTGTCTTCGGTTAGGGCTTGTTTAATTAACGAAAGTGTTTGATCTGTACTTCCATCATTTACATATATTATTTCATAATCATATTGTTCAACAGACAGTTGAGACATCACCGCATTTAATCGGCGATTAGTTTCTACAAACACCTCTTGTTCATTGAAACACGGAACAACTATGGAAATAAGCTTAATCATTTTAGCTATTACAATGGAATATTTCCATGTTTCTTTTTAGGCAAATTAGCTACTTTATTTTCGAGCATTTTGAAAGATGAAATCAATTTTTTGCGAGTTTCTTCTGGCATAATCACTTCATCTATAAATCCTCTTTCGGCGGCGCGGTATGGGTTGGCAAACTTTTCAGCGTATTCTGCTTCTTTTTCTTTCCAAGCCAATTCTGGATTATCTGCATTTGTAATTTCTTTTTTGAAAATAATTTCAGCAGCTCCTTTGGCTCCCATAACTGCAATTTCTGCTCCCGGCCATGCAAAATTCATATCGGCACCGATGTGTTTACTGTTCATTACATCATAAGCGCCACCGTAGGCTTTACGAGTAATTACTGTAACACGTGGAACGGTTGCTTCACTGAATGCATAGAGTAATTTAGCCCCATTGGTAATAATGGCATTCCATTCTTGGTCGGTCCCCGGCAAAAAACCTGGGACATCTTCTAAAACCAACAAAGGAATGTTAAAGGCATCACAGAATCTAACAAATCTGGCGCCTTTGGTAGAAGAATGCACATCTAAAACACCTGCTAAAAATGCAGGGTTATTGGCAATAATACCGATACTTCTACCGGCTAATCTGGCAAAACCAACGACTATATTTTCTGCAAAATTTTTATGTACTTCTAAGAAAGAACCTTCATCAACGATTCCATCAATAACCTCTCTCATGTCATAGGGTTGATTGGCATTATCTGGAACAATGTCTTTCAAAACCTCTCTTTGCTCATCGCCAATTTGGTAATTTAAAGCAGGTGCTTTTTCTTCACAATTTTGTGGCATGTAACTCAACAATGCTTTTAAGCCTGACAAACATTCTATTTCGTTGGCATAAGAAAAATGCGCAACACCTGACTTACTGGAATGAACCGAAGCTCCACCCAATTGTTCACTTGTTACTTCTTCATTGGTTACGGTTTTTACAACGTTAGGACCTGTAACAAACATGTAACTTGTATTTTCCACCATTCCTATAAAATCGGTAATAGCGGGCGAATAAACAGCACCACCTGCACATGGTCCCATAATAGCCGACAGCTGAGGAATAACACCACTTGCAATAGTATTTCTATAAAAAATATCAGCATAACCGCCCAATGAAACCACACCTTCTTGAATTCTTGCACCACCACTGTCATTTAAACCAATAACAGGAGCGCCATTTTTGAGCGCTAAGTCCATTATTTTACATATTTTTTCAGCATGTGTTTCGCTCAAAGAACCACCAAAAACGGTAAAATCTTGCGAAAAAACGTAAACCAAACGACCGTTAATAGTTCCGTATCCTGTAACCACACCATCGCCTAAAAAACGTTGTTTTTCCATCCCGAAATCATTGCTACGGTGCATTACAAAAGCGCCAACTTCGTTGAAACTTCCTTCATCCAATAAAAAATGTAAACGCTCTCTTGCCGTTAATTTACCTTTACTGTGTTGTGATTTTATTCGGTCTTCGCCTCCACCAACTAGGCTCTCCGCTTTCTTTTTTTCAAGAATTTCTCTTTTATTCATAGGTTGTTGAGATTGTGTACTCATTCTGTATTATTTGGGTTGCAAATTAACGAATGTTTGCTAAAAAAATAAATGCTATTTACTAAATGCCACAAAGTATAAATCAGTAGACAGAAAACCTAGAAAGAAAAGCGTTTTTAATAATAAATAGAATACACTTTGAGCAATGTATCCCATTCTATTTCAACGCCCCACTTCCCTTTCCCTATGGCTATTGGAAGCGAAAACCGAAGCAAAGTTCCAGTCTTTTTTTTGTCGTGAAACATGGTTTCTTTTAACGCTAGCAAATCTACCCCCAAGCTACTGTCATTATTGAGTAATTTTGTTAAAACAACGGCTTTCATTTGCGCCAATTCCTCACTCGAAATACTTTGTATAAAATGGGCTAAATAAAGCTCAAAAAGCATTCCTTTGGCAATGGCATAACCATGAGTAACAGGTGTGTTTTTGTTTAAATAATAGGCTTCGATGGCATGACCGATGGTATGTCCAAAGTTGAGCAACTGTCTGATTGACTTGTCGCGTTCATCTTGCTGAATTAGGTCAAATTTATGTTGGGCACAAAAAGGTATAAGGATTTCAACACCTGCATGCGTATGAATTAAATTCCATAATTCTTTACTGTCAATGATGGCTACTTTAACAATTTCTGACCAAGCACTTTGATATTCTACTTCGGGCAAAGTTTTTAAGAAAATGGGCGCAATCATACAGGTTTCAGGTTGTTTAACAACACCAACAAAATTCTTAATCCCCATAAAATCAACGGCTGTTTTTCCACCTATGGCAGCATCTACCATTCCCATTAAAGTTGTTGGTATATTAACGTGGTCAATCCCCCTTTGATACAATGCCGCAGCCAAACCGCCAATATCTGTCAATACACCTCCCCCTAAAACAAAAAGAGTTTCATTTCTATGAACATTCAATTGCAAAAGTTGCTTTAACAATTCATTTAACTGATCCCATGATTTATTTATTTCGCCTTTAGGAATACATATCAATCTGAATAAATCCTGACTCCCCAATAGTGGCAAACAATGTCTTAGGGTATTGGTATCACATAAAATTATAGGCTTTTCTATCGCATTTACTTGGCAATAATTCCAAAAATCTTCGCGTATTGATGAGGAAAACAGAAGAGGCAAATGGGTGCTCATTTTGCAAATGGGGTTTCTACGTTTTTATAGTTTCGTAAAACGAGCGGTTGGCAGGGTCCATTTTAGAGAATAATTCTATAGCTTTTTGTTGGTCAGCAGCAGGGGCTCCTTTAAAAATCTCAATCAATTCTCTGTACTTGGCATTAAAAAACACTTTAACAAGCATGGAGTTAGGAAAAGTTCTAGTTATGTCTTCAAAACTTGTCATTGCTTTAAATACTTCATCTCTTCCTTTATTAACATCTTTGTGCATAAAATCCAAACCACTTAAATGATAATTATAATAGGCTTTGCGCATTACGGCATACCTTTCACTTGTCAAATTATCGATAAGATAATATCTGTTTTTTAAACTTTGTCCATCTCCAGGCCTCCACCCAGGAATAGATTGGCTGGCATTTAAAATCTCTCTAGCTTTGACAAAATAAGGCGTACCTGCCTCCAACGAATAGGTGTCATATTGCATTCCAACGATAACATTGACATAAAACGCCAAAACACCTGTTAGGTTATAAACATTGGCATTGGGTTGAAATTCCATGGCTTGAAATTCTTGGTATTGGAAAATAAATTCGTTGTCCAATTGATTAAAAATAACCGTTGAATAGGTACTACCAAAAACCTGACGTGTAGCTTGAATTTGGATTGTCCCTTCAAACTGATTAGAGTTCAACTCATACTTAGTAATGTCTATTAAAAAATTAAGTTTAAATCTTTCAACGGTAGTCAATTTATCGTTGCACCAAAATCTTTGATTGACAAACTGTTCAATTGAACTTTTGAGTGATGTAAATATTTGGGTATTAGAAATTTGTACTTTGGGATGAATGACACTCACTTTTACTTCTACATCTTGCGCTTTGGTATAAGCTGATGTGAGGAGCAAAAAAACAAAAACACTTAACTTTATAAATTTTCCGAAATACATTTTAATAAATCTTTGGCTACTTCTATTTTTTCTTTTAAAGAATAGTCAAAAATAAGACCATTTTTTAGAATTACACTAATTTTATTTGTAGATTTTCCGAAACCTGCCCCTTCATCATTCAATGAATTTAAAACAATAGCATCGCCATTTTTGGCCATCAACTTTTTTTTGGCATTTTCAATTTCATTTTGAGTTTCTAAAGCAAAACCAATAATTTTTTGATGGTCTTGTTTTAGCTCACCCAATGTTTTGAATATATCCGGATTTTTGACTAATTGAATTGAGAAGGTTTCTTCTTTTTTCTTAATTTTCTGAGTTTGGTATTCGGCAGGTCTGTAATCAGCAACAGCAGCAGACAAAATTGCCATGTCACAATTAGGGAAGTAGCTCAAACAAGCGTCCTTCATTTCGATCGCAGACACTACATGATGTACATTGATATTGGGATGATTTACAGACAAACAAGTTGGACCGATTACTAAGTAAACTTGGGCGCCATATTCGGCTAACTTAAGGGCAATTTCTATCCCCATTTTACCAGTCGAAAAATTCCCTATGAATCTTACAGGGTCTATTTTCTCGTAGGTTGGACCTGCGGTGACTAAAATCTTTTTATTTTGAAAATAGGAATTAGGCAAAATGATTCTTAAGGATTGCAACAATCTGTTCAGGTTCTGCCATTCTTCCTTTTCCATTTAAACCACTTGCGAGTTCACCTTCTTCAGCATCAATAAGAATATTTTGGTATTCAACTAATTTTTGAATGTTGGATTGAACCGCAGGGTGACGGTACATGTCTAAATCCATAGCTGGAGCGAACATAACCTTACATTTTGCGGAAAGATAAGTGGCTAATAGTAAATTATCACAAAGTCCGTGAGCCATTTTGGCGATGGTATTAGCAGAGGCGGGAGCAATAAGCATTACATCTGCCCACATTCCTAGCTCAACATGATTGTTCCATTCACCATTATCCGACTTGTAAAAGTCAGACAAAACAGGATTTTTACTAAGAGTAGAAAGCGTAACAGGGGCAATAAATTCCTTGGCAGCGTTGGTCATAATCACTTTAACCTGCGCTTTTTCCTTGACCAATAGTCTGACTAAAAATGCAGTTTTGTAGGCTGCAATACTCCCCGAAACGCCAATAAGAATATGCTTATCCTTCAGCGCCATCATCACTTGGCAAACGGTAGTATATTTTATCGTCTAAAAACTCTTGAGAAGCTAAAATAGTTGGTTTTGGCATTTTTTCGTATGCAGCACTAATTTCAATTTGCTCTCTGTTTTCGTGTATCTCTTCTAGGTTGTCATGCTCAGATGCAAATTCAGAAAGTTTAGAACTTAATTCTTCTTTAATCTGTTGAGAAATTTGATTAGCTCTTTTAGCAATAACTACTGCAGAAAGGTATAGATTCCCTGATTTTGCTTCTAAATCACTAAGGTTCCTTGCTTCTGCACTTGGAGATAATTTTGATTCTTTCATTATATTATGTTGTTTGTTTTTTTGTATTTGTTAAGTTCGACTGCCGCTTTCTCGTTAATTTCAATGGCTTGTTTAGAATATTTAGAACCCTTGTTGTATTTAACAAAGTGGGCATATTCTTTGAAAACAGAATTGTATCTATCAACTAGTTTTTCATCTACACTGTATTTGGCTAACAAGTATGATGACTTCAGTATTAAGAATTCGATGTAATCTTTATTCTCGATATCTGGGAATGATTTAATTGCGTTTTTAAAGCTAATCACAGCAGCATTATAATCTTCGATTTTGTAAAAGAGTAGCGCATTTTCATATGCTTTTTTCTGTAAAGTTTTTCTTAAATACTCCACTTGAGTATTACACTCGTCCTTGAAGGTTGAATTTGGATAAATATTCAAAAAAGCTTGAATTTCACTTATTGCTTTTTCGGTATTGGTTTGGTCTAAAAAATAAGGTAAGGCGTCTTTATATAAGCACTTGGTGTACATAAATGCACACTCTTCCATGTGTTTGCTGTTGTAATAATTCTCTGTAAAATTTTTGAAATGGTAGGCTGCCAATTCATATTGACCTTGTCCGAAATAACAATAGCAATAATAAAAATAGATTTCTTCACTTTTAGGCTGACCACGGTATGCGGCTAGTAATTCTTCAAACAAAGGAAGCGCTCTGACATAATCTTTCTTTTGATATGCTTTTACGGCATAATCATATTTTTGTGTAAGTGTTCCTTTTTTAAGAACTTCCCCGTATTCACTACAAGAAACAAAAATAAATATGGTCAGTATGGCTAAAAGTCTATTCACCTAAATTGAAAACAATCTGCAAATATAAGCTAATTTATCCATTTTATTCAAAAAATATCAGATAAGGCTCTCGTCTGTAAAACTGTAATAACTGGTTTGTGTGATAATCAAATGATCTAGCACACTGATGTCCATTATTTTACCTGCTTCTGTCATTTTCTTCGTTAGCTCAATATCAGCATGACTAGGTTGTAAATTACCTGAGGGATGGTTGTGAAAAAGCATTATTCCTGTACTTTTGTCATCGAGTGCTATTTTTAATATTTTCCTAACATCTACAACCGTTCCCGTTATACCTCCTTCACTTATTCGGTAAGTATTGATGACCGAATTTTTCCTATCAAGCGTTATGACCCAAAATTCTTCGTGACTTAAATCTTCGAGTTTTGATTTCATTACCAAATAGGCCTCTCGGCTCGACCTAATTTGGGGCCTTTCCACCGCTGCAAGGTGTTGTTTGCGTGCTCCCAACTCTATGGCTGCTATAATTGTAATAGCTTTAGCTGGTCCAATACCATTCACTTTGCAAAGGTCTTTTACACTCAATCGCGCCAATTCATTGAGATTGTTTTGACCCAAAAGCAGCAACGCCCTAGCTAGGTCAATGGCAGACGTTTCTTTGGTTCCTGTCCCCAATAAAATAGCGATTAATTCAGCATCTGATAGGGCTTGCTTGCCGTGCTTTAGTAATTTTTCTCTGGGCTTTTCGTCTTCTTTCCAGTTTTTAATTGATACATAGTCATTCATTGTTTTTATTTTTTATAAAAGTTACATTTCGTTTAATTCCTTTTAATTTTGTTCGTTTAATTGGGCTTTTTTTAAATACTTGCTTAAACGCCTCCTCTTCCATTTGCAACCAATCCTTTTCATCCTTTGTCAATAATCCTTTAATAGGTTCAAATCTAGCCTCTTGATGTGGGGTCGAAAAGCGATTCCACGGACACACATCCTGACAGATATCACAACCAAAAATCCAATTGTCCATTTTTCCTGCAAAGCTTGTGGGAATTTCCTCCTTTAATTCAATCGTTAAATAGGAAATACATTTGGAGGCATTCAAGGTTTTATTAGGCAATATAGCCTCCGTAGGACAAGCTTCAACACATTTATTACAAGTACCACAATAATCCTTAATGGGTCCATCTTCTTGACATTCTAAGTCTAAAATAATATCCGCAAGAAAAAAAAACGAGCCTTTTTTGGGATTAATAATAAGCCCATGTTTCCCAATCCAGCCCAATCCACTTTTTTCGGCCCATGCTCTTTCCATTACAGGACCGCTGTCTACAAAACTCCTTGCATTCACCGCTCCTATTTGCGTTTGAATCTGTTCTATCATTTGTTTGCACTTCTCCTTTACCACCTCATGATAATCTTCTCCGTAAGCATATTTTGCTATTTTTAAATCAGTGGTTTTGCTAACCTCACTGGGATAATAATTCACCATTAAACTTATTACTGTTTGTGCCCCTTCAACCAACAATCGCGGGTCTAATCGCTTGTCAAAATAATTCTCTAGGTATGACATTTTACCATGGTATTGTTGTTTCAAAAAAGCTTCTAATCGAGGGGCTTCTTTTTCCAAAAACTGAGCCTTAGAAATTCCACAAAAATCAAACCCTAACTGTTTCGCTATTCGTTTAATGGTTTCGCTATTTTTATGAGGGCTCATCATTTTGAAAGATTTCTAATTAGTTCTTTGGCTACATATTGCGAAAACTGATTGGTTGTTTTATCTATCAAATGACTTCCATCATAAGTGCGTATACTTGGCTTAGTTTGTATCCACAAAATCCCCATTTGTTTTGCTTGCAACTTAATACTGTTTATTAAATCTACCGTAAATTCATCTTCCATTTTCCACATGGTATAGGATGCAGGCACCCTTAACAAAACAATATTATAGCCTTGTAATTTCATCTTTGCTAATTTATTCATAAACAAATTGACAGCTAAATCAGAACATTGAGTTCTTTCGAAATACTGTCGGTAAGGCTGAATGGCGGCATTGGTATCAATAGGGAATTTACACGAATACACAAATCCAATTTGGGGTTTAAAAAACTCGTAATATTGATTATTACTCCCCAAATGATATAAATCTGAAAGAGCATAAGGGCTTAATTGACTTAAATGAGGGTATAAATGGCGCTTAATCCATAACTCTTTTTTGGGCTTATGCTGCCACTCCTTAAAATGTTGATTTTTTAAAGCATGGGGGTAAAAACTATTCACAGAAACACCAATTAACAGGGTTTTCATTCCGCTGTTTTTGAGTTTTTTACTTGCTTCATTTAGCAAAACCGTATCGAGACCAGCGCTACTAAAACCAAAGTTAAAACATCGAACCTTCGACTTAAATTGTTGTTCAATTATTTGCGGATTTATTCCTCTATAAACTCTAGAATCTCCAACCACAACAATGTCATAAACAGGGGCATTAACCAACTTGTTTGCCCAAAAAGCTTCACTCATCATTTTATTAGAGGCTTGTTGAGGCGCACCCCAAATCATCAAACACAATCCCAAAACAAAAACCAAAACAATTCCGAAGATTGTTTTAATGGCTTTTTTTATTTTGAATTGAGCAGCTTTCATTAGAATTGGAAATAGATAAATTGTTGTTCAGGACCACGAAGATAAATACATGAAAGTAATAATAGACCCCAAAAAAGCGACTGGACAATAAGGTGTTTTTGCAATCCAAATAAATTCACTTTCCGAGGACCATAAACAACCACAAAAGAAACTACTAGCCACAAAAACACATTGCTCAAAAGAACTGTTTTAATGTCACCATTAGAATTAAAACTAAGCATTTTCTCTAGCACATAAATGGCGTCTCCTATGGAATTTGCTCTAAAAAACACCCAAGCCAAAACAACCCCAAGCATTACAACAAAGGCAGATAAAAAAGAAGGTATTTTGATTCTAAGTTTAGCTTTCAATAAAGATTCAATGGTAAGAAAAAATGCGTGAATAGCGCCCCAAAACAAGAAAGTTAAATTGGCACCGTGCCATATCCCAGAAACGAGCATTGTAATCCATTTATTGATTTCTGTTTGCCATTTATTTCCTTTGTTTCCTCCCAATGACTTGTAAACATAATCCTTAAAAAAGCTAGACAGCGAAATATGCCATTTTTGCCAAAAAGCACGAAAAGAAAGAGCGCGATAGGGTTGATTAAAATTGAGCTTAAAATGAATTCCGCAACACTTTGCCAACCCTCGTGCAATGGTAGAATAACCATTAAAGTCGAAAAAAATCTGAAAAGTAAACCCAAGCATACATAGCCACCAAGTTAGTGAATCACTTGTGGCATTTACATCTTGAAACTTTTCATTTACAAAAACGGCTAAATTGTCTGCCAATACCATTTTTTGAAAAAAACCCCAAATAATAATTTTTACCCCATTGAGTATTTGCAAATAGTTCACGGTGGTATTTCGGCTTAATTGACCTAAAATTTCTTTAGCACGTATAATGGGACCAGCGACTAAATGAGGGAAAAAAGAAATAAATGCAAAAAAATGAAGCATGGAGTCTGCGGTTTTTGCTTTTCCCCTGTACAAATCGATGGTATAGCTCATTGAATTGAAAGTATAAAAACTAATTCCAACGGGCACAACTAAAGTAAAAGCGGGCAAAGAATGGACTATTTGGGTATTAAACAACTGATCAAATAGACCTGCAAGCCAAGCGCTGTATTTAAAGGCAATTAATGAAAGAATATTAGAACCCAATGAAAGCCACAGCCATACTTTTTTGTATTGGGGACTTTTTACAATTTTATTTCCTGTATAATAATCGATAGCCCCTGTAGCAAAAAGGATAATTAAAAACCGCCAATCCCACCATGCATAAAACACAGAGGACATCAACACAATCCACAGCCATTTTAGTTTATTGTTTTGTTTTATCCTTGCCCAAACAAGAAAAAAAAGCAGAACAAATAATACAAATGGAATGGAATTAAAGGTCATTTATCTGTTGAAATATCTCACAAATTGATTTACATTTTTTTTCATTCCTTCGGTACGTTTATGGTCAACTTCGCCCAACACAAAAAAACCGAGTAATTGTTGTTGAGGTGTTAATTCCAAAAACTCAGACATTGTCGGGTTGTATGTTCCAAAACCGGTACTCCAATATCCACCCACGTGCTCGAATTGCGACAAACTCAAATATATATTTTGAATAGCACATGCTATGGCGCTTATATCTTCAATTTCGTGTTTATTTAAATCTTCCTTATCCCAAACAATAGCAATACAAGCCCCAATTTGTGAAGCCATATTGGTTAACTTACTTATTTTTTGCTCAGACACATTGAGTTCAGAGGCTTGGGTAATTTCAATGGCTTTTTGAATCCATTGAGGCACATATTCTTTTGTTACAACTACAAATCGCCAAGGGTAATTAGACTTGTGATTGGGCGCAAAATTCGCATTTTCCAACAGGACTTGTATAATTTCATCCGCAACAGGATTTCCATTGAATTCGCGAGGGTAAATGCTCCTTCTGTTTTTAATTATTTGATTGATATTTTCTTGCACGGTATTTAACAATAGAATGAATAAGTACACTTAATAAAATGATGCCTGCACCAAAATAAAAGTATGGATTTAAAAAATGGTGTTCTTTTAAAAGAAATGCGGCCAAAATAATTCCGTAAACTGGCTCTAAATTTATGGCTAAATTGGCTGTAAAAGCCGAAACCTTTTTCATGGCGTTTAGATTCATTACAAAAGCGATATTCGTACAAACCAAAGAAAGAATAAGTATCCACACTATATCGGCGTATGGTGAATTGATAAACATAGGATTATCTGTAAGCGGAACTCTCATAAACGAATCAATTGGCAGTATATAGGGGACGTCTATACTTAAAACCAAAAATATACTTAGAAAAAGGAAACCTCCCAAAAGTTCGGCAAAAGTCATTACTTTGGTATCAATTTTATTGGCTAAAGTAGAATTAATAGTCGAAAAAAGTGCAGCAACAAATGAAGAAAACACACCCACAATTATGGCCAAAGGATAATTTCCAACACCTGCATTATCAGGCGAGAAATAGGCAATAATTGCTATCCCGATTAAAGCCAATAGTCCGAGTAAAAGCTCAAGCACTTCAAATTTTTTGCGATAAATAAGAGGTTCAAGTATCGATGTAAAAGTGCTTGTTAAACCGAAACAACCGAGGGTAAGAGAGGCACTGTCGCCTATCTTAATAGACCCATAAAAAGTAATCCAGTGAATAGCCACCAAACAACCGATACCTAACAAATAAACAAAATGCTTAAGAGATGTTTTGAATAGCGTTTTGATAAACTGAGGAAACAATAAAAAACCAAACGCTGCTATCCACATACGATGCCAAACGATAGTAAAATGATCTTGTGTAATCATTTTACCTAAAATAGCAGTGAAGCCAAATATAAATACCGCAACGTGCAATTGCACAAACGCATTTTTAGTGGATTGATTCATTTTTATGGTTGCAAAATACAACTAAAAAAGAAAGATAAAAACAACAAAAAAAGAGCTTATCGCAACGATAAGCTCTTTTTTAAAATACAAGAAGACGGAACTACTTCACTTGAATTAAAGTTTTGTAGAAGCTACTTCCGTTTTTATAAGGAGAGTCATAAACATTTACTTTAGCGTTATATTTTGAACCAAAAGTTTTAGCAGTTACTTTCACTTTAGTTGCTTTACCAAAGAAATTTTTTGTTGACATTTGAGTATACTTGCTGATGATAAACTCGTTTTCAATATATTTTTCAGTTGAGAAATTCTCGTTAGATGAATATGTTAAGAAATTTCTGAAACGGGCAGGTGTTGTTTCAGTAGTAAATGTTTTTTGATAAGCCTCAACATTTCCTTTTCCTGTCGTACTAGGAATTTTTACTTTAGTTGCTGTTTTATCCATTTTCAAATTATCTGTAATTAATACAGACACTTTGTTATCACCAGTCTTAGCTGTATTAACTTGGTTAATGTTATTGAATATAACATATGTCATAGGAACAGACACATATGTTTTGGGCGGAATAAAAGTTACTCTTTCTGCTGTAACCATAGATACTTTATTGGAATAGGTAATATTTCTACCGGCACCTGAAGGCACTAAGTAAGATTCGGTTGTTGTTTTTTCAACCCAATAATTATTTTTCCAATCGTTATAAATAAACACAGAACGTTTCCAATCGATGTACATTGGTTTGTCTGTTTTGTTATACAAAGAGAAATACATAATTCCATTTTCTCCCCACATGTCATATGATATTTTTATATCATCATTTTCACATACAGAATTTTTTACTGCGTCTTTACCAATTGATTCAGTCTCGGTTAATCTAATTTGACCACCGCAAGATGCAAGGAGAATCATTCCAAGCAATACGACAAAGTTTAGTGCTGATTTTTTCATACTATTTTTTTTCTTATTTTGAATGCCACAAACATACTAAATAATTTTGTTCGGTAAAAATAATGGAAAACTTCTAACACGAATATACCATTCTACTGATAAAAAGCGCTTAATTTATTGATAAGTAAAAACCAACTCAAAGAAATCCTTGCAGAACCTGAAGACGAGTATCAACTGAGTAAAAGTGAAATGGATATTTTGCGATTATTGGTGGATGGGCTCGACTATAAGGTTGTTGCCAATCAATTATTTATAAGTCCGCACACGGCAAGAAAACACATCGCTAATATTTACGAAAAAAAATACATGCTTGCAGCAAAGGTGATGCGGTAAAATTGATTATAAATGAGGCTGGTTTTCTAAATTTTCACTTTAATAGATAAACGCATTTCAACCATTTAATGTTCTTAAAAAATTGTATCATTGCCTATGGATTTATTAGATTACAACACCTTATTTATGAACAAGGCCATTGCTGAAGCACAGAAAGCCTATGACCTAGATGAAGTCCCAATTGGTGCGGTGGTGGTTTGCAACAATCAAATTATTGGCAAAGGACATAATCAAACTGAAACCTTAAATGATGTAACTGCACATGCCGAAATGCTTGCCATTACTTCGGCTTCCAACCATTTAAATACTAAATATTTGGACGATTGCACTTTGTATGTGACTGTAGAACCCTGCGTAATGTGCATGGGCGCCATTAAACATAGCAGGATTTCTAAAGTAGTGTTTGGCGCATTCGAACCCAAAACAGGCTATAGCAAACATCTCAATTCTGACAATTTTACTAATAAAATTGAAATAAAAGGCGGTTACTTAGAATCAGAATGTAGAGATTTGATGCAAACTTTTTTTCAATCGAAAAGAACTTAGCCCAAAACCATTTATCGTTAATTAATCTCTGTTAATCAGAAACTTAATTTAGCATTCTCTATTTATTTTATGTTTGCTTTCATTCTTTAATAATACAATTATGTCTAGTCTAAAAAACAATCTTTACTTCAAAATAGGTTCAATTATCATTATTGTTATTTTGTTATTAATACCAACAGTATCCATACAAAACTTAATTACAGAACGTGAAACCACTCAAAATGAAGCCATAAAAGAGGTTAGCTCAAAATGGGGTGAAGAACAGACCATTTCTGGACCAATTATTACCATCCCCTATTATAAATTTGTTAAAGAACAAAACAATAGTGAAACGGAAAGAATAATAAAAGTAAAAGACTACATTCATATACTACCCAATCAACTTAATATCAAGGGTGAAATATTACCTGAACAAAGAAACAGAGGCATATACGAAATTGTTGTTTATAATTCAAAACTAGAATTATCGGGAAGTTTTGACAACCTTCAACTTTCTAACTTCGATGTAGACAAGGCCAATTTATTACTTAATGAAGCACACATAACTTGTGGTATCGATGACTTAAGAGGAATAGAACAACAAATTAAGTTGACTTGGAACAATAAAGAATATTCATTCAACCCAGGCGTAATAAGCAATGATGTGGTTAAAAGCGGCATTAATGCACCCATTCAAGTCACTATTGACGACAGCACGAAATACGACTTTTCTTTCAATATCAACATAAAAGGGAGTCAAAAACTGTACTTTACGCCACTCGGAAAAACAACCGATGTAAACATTCATTCTTCATGGAAAAACCCAAGTTTTAATGGTTCTTTTTTACCTGACAGTAGAACAACTTCAGACACCGGATTTACGGCAAATTGGAATATTTTACACTTAAACAGAAACTTCCCTCAGGCTTGGCTAAACAGCGAATACAGCATTAATCCATCGGCTTTTGGTATCGACTTGTTACTCCCTGTTGACAGCTATCAAAAATCATATCGCTCAATAAAATATGCTATTTTATTTATTGTATTCACCTTCCTAACGTTCTTTTTTATTGAAATACTAAACAAAATATTTATCCACCCAATTCAATACATATTAGTTGGTATTGCATTGATTGTATTTTACACCTTACTGTTGTCAATATCCGAACATGTAAAATTCAATTTATCCTTTATTATTTCTGCGCTATCAACCCTACTACTTATAGCCGGCTATATAAAAGCCATATTAAAATCAAGCAAACTAACTTATCTCATTAGCAGTATTTTGGTTATTTTATATTCCTTTATTTTCGTGATTATTCAATTGCAAGACTACTCATTATTAATAGGCAGTATTGGTATATTTATTATCCTAGGATTAGTAATGTATTTCTCTCGTCAAATAGACTGGTATAATATTGTCCCTAAAGACAATAAAGAGGAAGCATAATTATTGACTATTACCTATATTATTTTCAATTAATAGAATTGGAATTATAAAAGAAAAACTAAATTCTGTAGGGTAGGTTTTTTTAATAATCCCTTGTACCAAATTTATAATTCTAACAGTTTTTCTACAGCGAAATTTGTTAGTATGCAGTTGAATGATTTAGATTAATAACCATGAGTGGTTTAGAAAATGGCTTTGGCAATCGTCAATTAAGCTCTAGTATTCAAGGGTAACAAAACTATTGAATATAGCAAATTTTAATATTCGGAAAGTAAACTCAATACAAACAGGAAGTAAAAAAGGAATCCATACCGAGCATTTAGGCTATATACTTGCCGACATGCAATATTTACCTCGCGCTTATCCTGAGGCTAAGTGGTAATTTTTTATTTTGACAGATATTTTTGAGCAGTTTCTTGAATCACCTCTTGAATTGGCTGAAAGGAATAATCCAAATGTTTGCGAATTTTGTCTGACGAATAGTTAAACTGATTTAAAGAAGTATGAATGGTTTGGGCATTAATTGTTTTGGATACGCCAAACAAGTGCATTACTCTAATTCCTAATTTAAAAAACAATTCATAATGTGGTTTTAACTCGTATTTTGGCTCTGCTTTTCCTAAAGCTTTTGCCATGGTATTAAAAACAAATTGATAAGTACAATTCTCGGAGTTAAGAATAAAGCGTTGTCCTTTAATATCAGCTTGTGAGAGAAGATAAATAAGTTCAGCCACGTCTTTTACCCCAACAAAGCCATTGACTCCTTTGGTATAAAATTTCATTCCCGAGTCTACAGACTTGAACAAAGCACACGACCCTTTTGTCCAATTGCCATAACCCAAAATAATAGAGGGATTGATTATTACAGCATTGAGACCTTCTTCGATACCTCGCCAAACTTCGAGTTCAGCATTGTGTTTACTAATGGCATAGTCCGAATTAAACTCAGACTCCTCCCAATAACATTCTTCATCAATATTTTGAAGGGCTTTAGAACGTCCAATAGCTGCCGTACTACTTACATATACCATTTTTTTGACAGAGGCTTTGATACAGGCATCTACCAAATTTTTGGTTACATCAACATTCGAAACAGTCATTGCCATTTTGTCTTTTGGCAAAAAACTAACCTGAGCGGCACAATGAACCACAATATGAGAGGGTAAAAGCCATTCATCGAGACTTAAAATATCCAACAAATCAACTTCTTTCCATTTCAAAAGGGGATGTTGCTGATAAGGAACCCCAAATTGTTGAGAAAAAATGTCATTAAATTCAGACATGTCCGATTTTTCTCTTCGCAACGCAAGCACCTCCAATCCTTTGTCTAACAAAGAACAAACGACATAACTCCCCAAAAAACCATTGGCACCTGTAACTACAAACATGTTGAAATTTTAATACAACAAAAGTCGCATTTTATTTGGAATATTGAAATCATGATTGAATCATTTTTTGAACCGATTAGTAAAACCCTGATTAAAAAGAAAAACAAAGGGATAATAAGTGCCAATATCCAATTAAACACGACCTCGTTTCCATCATTAAGTGGAGTCGACGTTGCAATAATAGGATTAGGGCCAAATGCTGATTTAATCCGAAAACATTTATACCAATACAGTTTTCAATTCTCTGGAATAGAAATTGCGGATTTGGGCAATTTAAAACACCAAAATACCATCACAAACATCAATGCAGGATTAACTGAATGTCTTATAGAATTGAGAGAAAACAATGTTATTCCAATTATAATTGGCGAATCCATGAATTACAGCAGTGCATTACTCAATGGAATCAATTTCAACAGCATCGATTATGCTTTGGTATCGCCATATATTGACCTTAAAGCCGATTCAATCACTAAACAACTTCTTAAGAAAAACAAACATTTTCACAGTTCATTTATTGCGACTCAAACCTTTTTGAACACTTTGGATAGTATTCAAGAATGTTCGGATCATTTTTGTGAAAACATGGGACTTGGGCATACACGAAACAATATTGCTGAAACAGAACCATTGCTTCGTCAAGCTGATCTATTTGAATTCGATTTTAGGGCTATTGCACACAAGGATTTTGCATCGGCAAGCGAATCATTCCCTAACGGACTAACAAACCACGAAGCTTGTGTTATTTGTCGTTATGCAGGAATTTCGAATCACATTGGGGTTTACCTTCTCAATAACCTTAGTTTAAACAAGGATAACGAAACCGATCAAATGCAAGCCGCACAAATGATTTGGTATTTGTTAAATGGCATAGACAATCGCTTTAATGACCATCCAAACATAAAAAGCAGAAATTTCATTGTTTATAAATGTCATGGTGAAAACAGCGAAGACATGTTGTTTATAAACAGCTTATCGACGGGAAGATGGTGGATGCAAGTTCCAGACAAACAGCCTCAAAAGAAGAAAGTTATTAAATTTGTGGGGTGCAATGAAGCCGATTATGACATTGCAAAAATGGGTGAAGTGCCAGAAAAATGGTACCGCGCCAGTGTTAAATCATAAAGTAAAATTTCGGACTTAACGATTTGTGAGTGTTTATTAAAAACTTCTGTTTTTGGCTACCCATTCTTTGATATAGTTAACAATATCAACGGTATTGGTGCCTGGAGGGAAAAGTTGAGCAACGCCTTGTTGGTTTAAAGTATGCATGTCATCGTCGGGAATAATACCGCCACCTATCAAAAGAACATCATTCAATCCTTTGTCTTTCATCATTTGAATAACTTTAGGAAAAACCGTATTGTGAGCGCCAGATAAAATACTAATACCTATAACATCTACATCCTCTTGTAAGGCCGCATTAACAACCATTTCAGGTGTTTGTCTTAAACCTGTATAAATCACCTCCATACCGGCATCTCGCAATGAACTTGCTATAACTTTGGCACCTCGGTCATGGCCATCTAATCCAACTTTGGCAATTAACACTCTGATAGGTCTTTGATTTTGAGTCATTTTTTTAATTAATTCTTTTTAATTTGGTTGCGTGTCGTTTCTTTAAATATTTTTGACAATACTTTTTAAAAGCTTCATTGTCCATTCGAAAAAAACCTGCTTTTTTTTCAGGCTCTATTCCACATTTTATCATCCTTTTGCTTGACTTATTGTCTAACATTAACGGATAAATATACAAATACTTTTCATCAAACTTAAAAGGATAGATAAGCCAAGCTTGTTGATTGTTTATTGAATCTTTTTTGAAATTCAAAAAATAAAAATGTCCAAAATGGCTCATCAACACATCTGAGTCATTGAACGAAACCAAGCGTTCAATAAAAGGCATATTCATTTCTACGGCATGTTCCGACACTGAGATAATTTGCGTATCAGCTTGATTTTTACCTTTTTGTATATATTGATAAGTTCCTGTCAATTCTTTTGGGTATTGTTTCATTTTCATGCCTGAGATATCGGTAAACAGCATCATTTGACAACTGCTTAAACCCAATACCAACGATATAAAAACAAACCATTTCAACGTTTATGAATTTTGGTTTATGGGCAATTTCTGAATAGCTAATCCAATTCTTTCCGCACAACTTTGAACGCCAATCAAACTTAACATTTCAAACAATGGCGGTCCTCCACCCTCTCCACTTATTGCCAATCTTAAAGGTTGCATTACGGCACCTGTTCCAACATTTTTCTCAGCGGCCAAATCTTTAAATATTTGCTCCAAATCGGTTGCCATAGGACAGGTTAACACGCTTATTTTTTGTGCAAAATCTGCTAAAAAGTCAACCGCAGTTGCAGTCCATTTTTTAGCAACTACTTGTTCATCATAAACCGAAGGTACTTTGAAAAAGAATCCTGCTTTAGGAACTATTTCATGTTTAAAGTTTACTTTTTCTTTCATTAAACCTACCACTTTACTAAGGTAGTTCACATCTGTTTCAATTCCATTGGCCTTACATTCATCTATAATTTCTTCGGCTATTGATTCGTTGGTTTTTAACAACAAATGCTGGTGATTAAACCATTTGGCTTTTTCAGGGTCGAATTTTGCACCATTTTTGCTAATTTTTTCTAAACTAAACAATTGGATTAACTCTTCCATGCTAAATATTTCGCGGTTGTCCGATGTATGCCAACCAAGTAATGCCAACATATTTACTACCGCTTCAGGCTCGTAACCTCTTTCTCTGTAACCACTGCTTATTTCGCCTGAACTTGGATCTTTCCATTCGAGGGGAAATACAGGGAACCCTAATCTATCCCCATCTCTTTTGCTCAATTTACCATTGCCATCCGGCTTTAAAATCAAAGGCAAATGCGCAAACTTAGGCATAACATCCAACCAACCAAAAAATTGA
>JBIPNH010000032.1:0-20654 GCA_044373665.1 Bacteroidia bacterium | reverse complement strand
AAGGTGCATAAAATCAGAATGTTGTATTTATTTTTCATATGGACAATTCAATTCGCTAATATATAGTAAATTTAAACAATATTAAAATGAGTAAAAGAACCTAAACTCACAAAATGACAAAAAAATGACATTAACATGAATGGCATTAACTATTGAATTAACACAAATAAACAAATACATTTCCGCGAACTAAACGCAACAATTATTTAACTACTAATGAATTGTAAAATAAAACCTTTAAAAAAATAAAATATTTTTTTCAAAAAAAGTAATATTGTACTACATTTGTGGTAGGTGAAAAAATTATTAACACTTAGTATATGAACAAGAAACCATTTAAAAAAACAATTCTAATTTTAATTTTATTGCTTTTAAAAAGTACAACCCATGCTCAAAACAGTCTTGACAATGGACAAGCTCAAATTAATGTTGGCTTAGGCTTTTCCAATTGGGGAATTCCAGTATACATTGGGGCCGACTGGGGTGTTGACGATAACATTACTGTAGGTGCTGAATTTTCATATCGAAACTACAACGACCGATTGAATAGTAATAAGTACAGACACAGCATTGCTGGTGCTTTAATCAATGGCAATTATCATTTCAACAATCTATTAGATTTACCAGATAATATAGACTTATATGCTGGATTAAATATCGGATTCTATTCTTTTCGCTACGACCGCAATTACATAGGACAACGCTATTCAGGACTCGGTTGGGGTGGACAAGTTGGAGGCAGATATTTCTTCAGTGAAAAAAGGGGAATTAACTTAGAAATTGGCGGAGGTGCTGCTCTGTCTGGTGGTAAAATCGGTCTAACAATTAAGTTGTAAAAAAAATTATCCCCCACTCTTTTTCCCATGCACCAAAATCCATTTTAAATTTATTCGCGAAAATTTAATAACTTTGCACTAAAATAAATTTATTTTAAATGGACCCTGGTCTGATATTCATCATTACTTCGCTCGTATTTTCAGCCTTTTTTTCAGGAATCGAAATCGCTTTCGTTACCTCTAACAAATTAAGAATTGAACTTCAAAACAAACAAGGCTTATTGGGTGGAAAAATCCTGTCCCAATATGTAAAAGACCCTTCCAAATTCATTAGTACTACTTTAGTTGGCAACAATATTGCACTAGTAATCTATGGGATTTTTAGTGGGGAGATGCTCGACAATACTCTACTAACCTTAATCCCAGACACCTACTGGCGCTTTATTATCGTTACTATTATTACTACGCTAATCGTCCTTATTACTGCCGAATTTTTACCAAAATCCCTGTTTCGTTTAAACCCTGACAATATTTTAAACGCCTTAATAATTCCTTTTCATTTGTGCTATTTTGTTCTTTGGCCCATTGTTGCCCTTATTACTTTTATATCAAAAGGCATTATAAAAATTCTTACAGGGGAAACTATGGCTTCTAGCAAACCTGTGTTTAACAGGCTCGACTTGGACAACCTCATCTCCCAAACAGGTCAAATTGAATTAAACGAAGATTCAAACTTAAGTACAGAAATGTTCAAAAATGCTTTGGATTTTGGGAATTTGAAAGTTAGAGATTGTATGATTCCACGCACTGAATTAGTCGCCGTTGATATCAACGAAAATATCAAAGACTTGTTCCAAGTTTTTATTGAATCAAGACACTCCAAGGTATTAATCTTCAAGGAAAACATTGACAATATTATCGGTTATGTTCATCAAATTAGTTTACTAAAAAACCCAAAAACTATTTCTGAAGCCACAATGCCCATTTTGATTACTAACAAAAGTAGAAGTTTGCAAGACCAATTGAAGGAAATGACGTTGAAACGAAAAAGTATTGCTGTGGTTGTTGATGAGTTTGGCGGGACTGCGGGCATTATAACTATTGAAGATATTATTGAGGAAATATTCGGAGAAATTGATGATGAGTATGATACCGAAGAGCTAAAAGAGACGGTTATTAATGACAAACACTATATTTTTAGCGGTCGTCACACCATTGAATATTTAAACGAAAACTACAATTTATCCATCCCTGAAGGTGAATACGAAACATTAGGTGGCTATATCATTAGTATTAGCGAAAGTATTCCCGACGAGAAAGAAGTCATTGTAATAGACAATTTCGAAATCACTATCAAACAAATGAAGGCCGCAAGGATTGAAGAGGTTGAACTAAAAGTAATTTAATCTATTGAAATCGATTCTGATTATACACGGCGCTAATTTGAATAAACTAGGAGAAAGAGAACCTTCCAAATACGGGAATATGACCTCTGAAGAATTATTCACCCAACTAAAAAACAATAATCCCTCAGTCAATTTACACTACTTCCAAAGTAATTCTGAAAGTGAAATAATCAATAAAATCCATGACTGCGACTTGCAATATGACGGCGTCGTAATAAATGCAGGTGCATTTTCTCACACTTCTATTGCCATTGCCGATGCCATTAAATCAGTAAAATGTCCTTTCATTTCAGTTCACATCACCAATATTTACCAACGTGAATCATTCAGACACACAGATTTGATTGGAGAAGCTTGCATGGGCAGTATTGTAGGCATGGGCACCAGTGGCTATCAACTTGCGCTTGAAACCATTACAGACTAATATAAACCCCTACTTTATAACCATCTGTATCGTATGACCCAACATTTGCTTTAAAAGCACTGTTTTGTTTTGATAAATTGAGGGTAAATCTTCATTTTGAGTTGAATTGTATACTGTCAACAATACACATTCTGGAATTGACTCAATAATGAAATACTCTTTTAACTCATTCATTAAATCCTCTATTTTATTTTCTTTGGTATCGCAACAAGCTGAAAAACTGATGGCAGAATTTTGCATTACATTTATTCTAACCTTATGTTTAGCAAAGGCTTCGAAAATATAACTTAAATTATCCTCAGCAATAAACGAGTAATTTTTAGTTGAAAAAGACAATTGCGTTTGCTTTTCTTTAACAATATAACAAGCCTGATTTAGATTTTCGGCTTGATTATTTACTACAGTTCCCTCATCATCCATGTTGATAAATGAATTAACAAACAAACTAATATTTTTACTTTTCAGCGGTTGAATGGTTTTGGGGTGAATAACAGAAGCTCCATAATAAGCCAATTCTATAGCTTGATTGTAATTAATAGAAGACAATTTTTGCGCATTTTCAAATCTTTTAGGATCGGCATTCATAACTCCTGCCACGTCTTTCCAAATGGTTACGTTTTCGGCATCTAAGCAATACGCAAAAATAGCCGCTGTGTAATCAGAACCTTCCCTTCCGAGTGTTGTCGTATTATTTTTTTCATCACGACCAATAAAACCTTGAGTGATAACAATACTTCTATCAACAAAAGGCTTTAAAATTCGATTCACTGTTTCTTCTGTTTCTTGCCATTTAACGCTTGCCTCTCTGAAATTACTATCTGTTTGTATAAAATTTCTAGCATCTACCCATTTTGTTTTAATTTCAATATTGTGCAAATAGTTGCTTACTATCTTCGTTGACAATAATTCACCGTAGCAAATAATGCCATCGTACATCTCATCGAAGCCCACACTTTCATATTGTTTATCAACCAAACACTCTAATTCCATAAATAAATCTTCCAAATCGGAATAAATATGGTGTTTTTTATCGGGGATTAATGCGTATGCTATGTCAAAATGAAATTGTTTCAATTCATTAATGACCATTTCCTTGGAACTTGTATTATTGGTAACGTAAGCCTGCATCAATTCCTCTAACTTATTAGTTGTTTTGCCCATTGCAGAGATTACAACTAGCAGTTTTCCGCTTGAATATTTTGAGATAATTTCACCTACATTTATTACGGCTTCGGCATTTTTTACAGAAGCTCCACCAAATTTAAAGACTTTCATACTTTTTATTTTACTTTTGCAAAGGTAAAATACATCAAGCATGAAAAAAAATAGTATAACAACACTTAATCAATTTATAAGTGATCAGCAAAATATGTTTCCTTTTGTTCAAGGAAGTTTGTCCAGAATTTTCAGAGATTTACAGCTTGGAGCCAAAATGATAAACAGAGATGTTAGACAAGCTGGACTAATTGATATTTTAGGTGATTTCGGCAACACGAATGTTCAAGGAGAAGAACAGAAGAAATTAGACGTTATCTCTAATGAGGTGTTTATAAAATTACTTGAAATGAGTGGCGACTGTGTGTGTATTTTATCTGAAGAGTCGGAAGATGTGCATTGGTGTGAAGGTGCAGAAAATGCTAAATATATTTTGGCAATGGACCCTTTAGATGGTTCTTCAAATATTGATGTCAATGCTTCTATTGGTTCAATTTTTTCTATTTACAAAAGACGTTCGCCTAACCAAGCCGTAACTATGGAAGATATTTTACAACCCGGAAATTGTCAGGTTGCGGCAGGTTATATCATTTATGGAACTGCTACCATGTTTGTTTACACAACTGGAAAAGGTGTAAACGCCTTTACTTTAGATGATTCTATTCAAGAGTTTTGCCTTTCGCACCCCGACATACAAATCCCTAAAAACGGAAAAATATTCTCTGTGAACGAAGGTAACTATGCTGATTTTCCTCAACCATACCAATCTTACATTGACTATTGTAAAACAACAAGTGAATCAAAGAAAACCTATTCAGCAAGATATATAGGTTCTCTTATTGCTGATTTTCACAGAAACTTATTAAAAGGTGGTATTTATTTATATCCTCCTACTCTTTCTGCGCCTAATGGTAAACTTCGTTTGTTATACGAATGTAATCCAATGGCTTTTTTAATAGAACAAGCGGGCGGTAAAGCTACAAATGGCACTATTAGGATTATGGATATTGAACCAACCGAGTTACACCAAAGAACGCCTGTTGTCATTGGTAGCGAAAATATGGTTGATGAATTTTTGCAATACAACAAGTAGAATTTCTTTTTTTTGATTTAATTTGTAATCAATATTTTTAAAAAAATAATTGAAAAGAACAATAGCCATACTATTTAGTGTTATTATTTTATTCCAGCTGACTGGCTTTTTAATTATTTTCAAAGTCAAACAACAGACTATAAGAAAGGAAATAAAACACTTCATTAAAAATGGAGTTCCTCAAAATGAGCTTATAACTATAGAGCTTAATGCCTCTAATAAAATGGACTTTGATTGGAAACACTCAAGGGAATTTTCATACAAAGGTGGGATGTATGATGTCGTTAGAACTGATACTATTGACCATAAAACAGTTCTACTACATTGCGTCAATGACATTCAAGAAAAGCAATTATTTGCCAATTTGGACAAAATGGTTAGTCAATGCTTCAGTGAACAAACCAAACAAGTTGACAGACAAATTGATTTTTCGCAACTACTTACATTAAAATACCTATTACCTAACTTAAGCTTATCTTCTTCTAGGATTAATAGCTTGCTATCACAGCCTGACTATTTAAACAATCCATATCAGTCTCCCTATATTCAATCTAGCGAACCGCCTCCGCAGTTTTTTATTATTTAAGTCCCCAAAACATAGGTTTATCTAAACTAAACCTCCTCTTTTACCCTTAAATTTTAATAAAATTCCGCCTCCCTAATGATTAAAAAAACATTAATCCTCATTGGATTATTAAACACAATATACCTACAATCGCAAACACTAAAAATAGTTGATGAAGTTACTTTAAAGCCAATTTCCGGACTTTCGATTAGAAACGCGGCAAAGAACATTCAGCTAATTACAAATGAAAATGGCACTGCAGACATTAGTCTATTAAAAGGTGTTGACAGTATCTTTTTTGAAAATCACCCTAACTATATAAGCACAATATACAGTTACGAGCAATTAAAAAAGCTTAACTTCAAGTTAGCCCTTACTCCTTACATTACATTTGACAATATGATTTTATCTGTAACCAAATGGAAACAAGACAATAAGAACATCCCCATAAAAGTTTCCAAAATCAGCAGTAAAGATCGATTATTAATGAATCCTCAAACAGCTGCAGATTTGTTGGCAATATCTGGCGAAGTATTTGTTCAAAAAAGTCAACAAGGTGGAGGAAGCCCAATGATAAGAGGGTTTTCAGCCAACCGATTGCTTTACGCAGTGGATGGTGTTAGAATGAATACAGCCATTTTTCGTTCAGGAAACATTCAAAATGTCATTTCATTGGACCCATTTGCTATTCAAAACACTGAAGTATTATTTGGACCGGGGTCCATTGTATACGGAAGTGATGCTATAGGAGGTGTTATGAGTTTTCAAACATTGCAACCCACTTTCTCAAGTTCAAAAAAAACCTTTATCAAGGGCAATACAAATGTTCGACATTCCACCATTAACGATGAAAAAACCATTCATTTCGACATCAATGTTGGTCTAAAAAAATGGGCATTTCTGTCTAGTTTCTCGTCTAATCAATTTGGCGACTTAAAAATGGGTTCAAAAAATGGCCCTAATGATTACTTAAGAAATACCTATGTAAAAAGACAAGACAGTGTAGACCAGATAATAACAAACGACAACCCTTTGATTCAAAGACCTACGGCTTATTCTCAATTCAACCTAATGCAAAAAATTAGTTACAAAAAATCAGAGAATTGGCTTTTTGAATATGCTTTTCATTTTTCAGAAACTTCTTCTTACTCGAGATACGACCGACTTATTGAAACGCAAAACAATGGCTTACCGGTTTCAGCTGTTTGGAATTACGGACCACAAAAATGGATGATGAATTTCTTTAAAGTACAATCGATTAAAAAAACCAAACTGTATGATAATATTTCATTCATTGCAGCCTATCAATTTTTTGAAGAAAGCCGAATAAACAGAAATTTTAGCGGGAGTAATAAACTCAGATTAAGGACACAAACTGAAAAAGTACATGCCTACTCAAGTCATCTTGATTTTGAGAAGAAAATCGGGAAACATCAAATTAATTATGGTTTAGAATTTGTTTTAAATAATGTAAAATCCGAAGGTGAAGCAATAAACATTAACACCCTTGCCCAAACATCTGTAGCTTCAAGGTATCCAAATTCAAACTGGAATAGCAATGCTGCATATATCAGTTATCAAAACCAAATTAAACCCCGATTATTGTTACTTGGTGGACTTAGGTATAACACTTTTGGTTTAATTTCTAACTTTACAAACAACTTGTCTTTTTATCCATATCTACCACAAAAAATAAAAATCAATAATCAAAGATTAAATTGGAGTTATGGCATAGTTTACAATCCTAGTAAAAAAATCAAAATTAGCGGTAATATATCTACTGCATTCCGAGCACCAAATATAGATGACATTGGGAAAATATTTGATTTTGGCCCTAATGACTTAATTTTACCTAATCCTGAATTGAATGCAGAAAAAGCATTGAATATGGAAGTTAACATTTCAAAAACGATGGGCAATTTTATAAAGTTTGACTTTGGCGTTTTTTACACACATTTAAATGATGCAATGGTTCGACGTGCTTTCCAAGTGAATGGCAATGATAGCCTTTTATATGATGGTCAAATGCGTAAAACCTTTTCTATACAAAATGCAGCTAAGGCAGAAGTTTATGGCGGGAATATTGGTGTAGAATTAAAACTTCCAAAGGGGTTTAGTATTGAAAGTCGATACAATTATCAACAAGGGACAGAAGAAATGGACAATGGCAACATTAGTAGTTCAAGACATGCTGCACCTGCTTTTGGTATTACTAAGCTTAATTTCAAAACTAATCAACTTCAAATGCAACTTTATATGATGTATAGTGCAGCAGTCAAACATGAGAAATTGAACGAAGAAGAAAGACAAAAGCCCTTTATTTATACCAAAGACAAGAACGGAAATTCATACTCACCAGAATGGTTTACTTTAAATTATAAATTGATGTATCAATTTTCACCTCTGTTTAAAATTTCAGCTGGTATCGAAAATATATTAGACAAATTATATCGATCATACAGTTCAGGCATTGTTGCTCCGGGTAGAAATTTCATATTTTCGCTAAACTTATCTTTTTAGCATAAAACTTTATAAAAAAAACCACTTAATAAAGTGGTTTTTTTTTGTGGTTATCTATATTTCTTTTCATAATGCCTAAATGGCGAAACGGTATATAATAGAAGAATTCGTGAATATCTAAATAAAAAGGGGGTTAAAAGCAATACTATTGGGATTAAATAAGACAATATTTTGGTAAAGCTCCATTCAGCATTGATAGCCAATGCACCAAAAATAATCATCAATAAAGTATTAAATCCGTAACTAATGTACATGGACGCCCAAAAAAAGCCTGTTTCATGCTCAAATTTAAGACTACAATGTGGGCAATTATCGTATGTTTTGCTAAACTCCAATGGGTTCAGTGCCGATGAAGGAAATACTCTACCAGTTCTGCATCTTGGACATTTACAAGTTATAATACTATAGAAAAGCGATGGTGTATTATCCATTTACTTCTTGACTTTTCTTAAAGTTCTTGTACCATAAAAAACCTACCGTGAATAAAATCACATAAACGGAACCCAATAACATTAAAATGCCAATATTCAAACCCATTCCTACACTTTTGGAATTAGTGGATTGACTGCTCTCAACACTGGCTTTGCACATTGGACATTGCGAGAAAGCATCTATTAAGAAAAGCATCATTAAGACGACGGTTAACAAAGATTTTTTCATACTTATTGAGAACAAATTTAGTGAATATAAAGATTAAATTAAGTGACTTTAGTCACATTACAAGTAATAAGGGGATATCATAAAATAAACAATAACACCAGTAACGGAAACGTAAAACCAAATTGGCCAAACCCACTTGGTTAATTTTTTATGTTTGTCATACTCTCCGACTAATGCGCGATAAACAGCAAACAGGATGAAGGGTAATATTATACCTGCAAGGGTAATGTGAGTAAGCAACAAAACATAGTAAATCACTTTCATGGCACCAGTTCCTCCGTAAAGGGTTTCAACGGTTGTAAAATGATAAAACACATAACTTAGCAGAAACAATATTGAGAACAACACTGCCAACATCATGGATTTACGGTGAGCTTCTAAGTTTCTAACTTTTACAAAATACAAACCAACTACAAGTAAAATGGCAACTATAGAATTCAACGTTGCGCTTATCGCAGGAAAAACATGGGTATCAAAACCAAAATCTATGTCTAATTTCACTTTTCGCATTAAAACTACCAATGCAAAAACCACAATAGATAGAGTAATAATTACAATATTGGCTAGTTTATCGTTTTTTTTAATGCTTGCTTTCATTTTGTTTTCTTGTATTCTAATTTGAGGGCTCTCACTGCGTCAATAGTTTCACGCTTATCTTTCTGACCTCCTGTATCAAAAACACCTCTTACACGTTTTTGTTTGTCTACTAACACAATTTTATTACTATGAAACAAACCATTGTGCTCATCTTCGGCACCAGGTATTTTAAAACTGTAAGCAGCCATGTCGTAAATAACAGACTTATTGCCTGTTAGGAAGCTCCAATTTGGCAATTTTGCATTTAGTTGCTTCGCATAATTTAACAACACAGAAGGAGTGTCATTTTTGGGATCTACAGTAATACTAATGAATCTTATATCATCGTCTTTTTCAAACTCAGTATAAATGTGTTGAGCTAAGTAATTGTTCATGGTAGGGCAAACTGTTTCACAATTAACAAAAAAGAAACTCACCAACAATAGTTTGTCATCATAATTGGCTAAGGTTACAGTATCATTGTTTTGGTTTACTAATTTAAAGCCATCGATGGTATGGTATACAGTGTCACCATTGGCATCAAGTTCCCTATCGTAATAAATAGGCAGTTTCCTGGAGTAATGCACCCCAGTTTTATTAAGCATAACCCATAAGATAGGCACTACTAGCAATAAAAATAAAAGGCCCAACACTTTCCATGTTGGGCTATTACTTTTTTTAATTTGATTCATTGATTATTGAAAATATTTTACAAGACTAACGTAATTGCCTTCTACCATCAAAAGCCATATTAGGTAAGATAGAAAAACTATCGCTGGCAAAACAATCATGTAGCGCAAAAACTTAGCTTCATAATTTAAGTGCATAAATATCCCTACAATTAAAATTGCCTTTACTATACCAAATGCAATAAATACGATATTTCTGAATAAGCTTGCTTCAGCTATAAAGTAGATAACAAAATCTACAAGAGTTATAGCTAGTAAAATCCAAAATGTTCTCCATAAACTTTTGGTACCATGTGACTCTGCATGAGGCACAAATGTTTCTGGAATATATTCGCCTTCTGTGTGTGTATGATGTGAACTGCTCATAAGAATTGTTTATAAATTAGATTAAATAATAAAATGTAAATACGAATACCCAAACTAAATCAACAAAGTGCCAATATAGTCCTACTTTTTCAACCATTTCATAGTGTCCTCTTTTGAGGTAAGTGCCACCAATAACATTAAGCCATACAATGATATTTAGAACGACTCCACTTAAAACGTGAAAACCATGGAAACCAGTTACGATAAAGAACAATGAAGCAAAAGGCACAGGACCTGGGCTTCTGTCAGTGGCTAACCACTCATAGTGACTACCAAAAGACAATGATTCAGCTTTTTTGAGCCCTGCTTCAGTTAAACCAAACATATTAGAATCTAAACGACCACCTTCGTGAATGAACTGTGACCATTCCCAAGCTTGACAACCTAGAAACGCAGCACCACCAATAATTGTTAAAATCATGTATTTAGAAACTTCTGCATTTGATTTTCTGTGTCCTGCTTCAACAGCCAATACCATCGTTACAGAAGAGAAAATTAATATAAACGTCATCAAAGACACGAACAACAAAGGCAAATGCAAACCATGTGCAAACGGGAAGTGATTAAATACGTTTGCTGGATCAGGCCAAGGAGTTGAACTTCCTGCGTAGCTGAATCTAATAGCTCCGTAACCTACTAATAATGAAGAAAAAGTGAATGCATCCGATAAAAGGAATATCCACATCATCAATTTTCCATAACTCACATTAAATGGAGAACGACCTCCATCCCATATAGTTTCGTTTGATACTGTTGTTGAATTTGACATGCTAATAATTGAATCTAAATTACTTTGCGAAATAAAGAAATAAAATCAAGAAAATCCAAACAATTCCTAAAAAATGCCAATATGTTTTGCAAATATTTATAAACACCATGCTTTTTTTGTGAACCTCTAATCTAGTTGACTTAACTAATGCAATGATAATCAGGATAATACCTCCTAAAATATGAAGTAAATGAACGCCTGACAAAACGTAAACAAATGATGCAGAAATCTCTCCTGGCTCTCTATTTGAAAAAAACAAGCCCATATCTTTCATTTCAACCCATGCTAAGTATTGCGAAACACAAAAAGATAAGGCCAAAATAAGAGTAATTGTTAGCAAAGATGGAATTTTGTAAACATTATCGTTCTTAGCAGCATTGAACGAAAATTGCATAAATACACTTGAAATTAGGACAATGACTGTACTTATCCAAAACTGAATAGGTAAATCAAAACTTAACCAAGCATTGTTGTTCATTCCATCTGTTTTGTGTACCCAATAGGCACTACTAAATGCTATAAATAACATTGAACTTGCTACAATAAATAGCCAAGTTATAAAGGTTTTTTCATTAAATGAATTTTTATGGGTGGACATAGATTGAATATTATTGGTTGACATATTTTTATAGTAAATAGCTTAAAAGCACAGCAGGCATGTATATTAACGAGGCAAACATTAGTTTACGACCATCTGCAACACTCAATGATTGGTATAATTTGTATGCTCTAAAAAGCATAAACAAACCACAAGGCAATATAACAAACAAACTGTATAAACTCGCAAAAGGTGGATCCATCGTCAAAGGATACATACTCATAAAGATTAACATTAATGAATACAAAATTGTTTGAAAAGCATTCTTTTTTGTTCTTCCTTCATAGGACGGCAACAAAGTATAACCTGCTTTTCTATAATCATCCTCCAATATCCAAGCAATAGCCCAAAAGTGTGGAAATTGCCAAAAAAACTGAATTACAAACAGCAATATTGCTATAGTATCAATATTACCTGAAGCACCTATCCAACCTATAGCAGGAGGGAATGCTCCGGGAAGGGCTCCTACAAAAACAGCAAAAGGTGTGTTTTTTTTGAGTGGCGTATAAGCTAAAACATATAAAAAAAGCGAGACTATACTTAAAAAAGCTACCCTCCCATTCACAAAGAAAGCTAATATTAACAACCCTAAAACACCTATTACAATACTAAAAATCAAGGCATCATTCACCAACATTCTTCCATCAGCAATTGGTCTGTTTTGAGTACGAGACATGAGTTTATCAGTCTCTTTTTCAATAATTTGATTAAATCCATTAGAAGAAGCTACCACAAACATTCCCCCTACAGTTAAAGCGATTAATGTTGTCCAACTAAAAGTCAGACCGAGTTTATCAACGCCCAAAATATAGGCAATCATCGTTGTGCCAACAACCGAGGCACTTAACCTAACTTTGCTAAGCATTAAATAATCCTTAAAAAATGCTTTAGTAAGAGGTTCGGGTTGTTTGATAGAATTATTTTCTGTCAATGGATAAAGATTTAAAAATTGAGATGCAAATATACAGCGAAATTCCAAAAACTAAGCCTCCAAATAAGATGTGTGAAACTTGAGCCACTAATGGAAAATTGTATCTTAAATTTACTATTCCTGTAAAATATTGTGTGATTAAAATGGCAGATAAACTGAGGTTAAAGTAATGCCATTTTTTTTCAACTTTTTTTCTAAGAACAAACAAAGGAATTAGACTGACAAAAATTAAAAACAAAGCCATAAGCCAATGTCTAGTAAAACTAATTCCTAAAAAACTAAAGTTTACAGCTTCATTTACTATCAATATATTTTGGGCAACTGCTTCGTCTGTAAAATGTCTTAATTGCGTTCCAAGCACCACTTGTACAATTGACAATACTACCATCATCAAATAGTAGTATTTAAACTTCTTAAGAGAAAGACTCTCTGTATTTAATTTAGTTTGATGAATACTGAGCATAAAAAAGAAGAGAACCGCATAGGCTGCAACATAATGTATTGAAATTAAAATTGGGAATAAGTTAGTTGCCACAACTATACTTCCCATCCAAGCATTAAACAACATCAATACAAACCCTATTATCCCATAAATGAATCTTGATTTGCTAATTTGTTTTCTGATAAAGAAAAGGGTTACAACGAATACCAAAGAAAACAATCCTGATAAAACGCCAATCAATCTATTGATGTATTCTATCCATGCTTTTTGTGTATTAAATTCTTCAGGTTGAAATAGATTTGGATCTTTTAATATTCTTTCAGATTCTTTTTTGAAACCCAACTTGGCAATTAAAGTCGAAAACTTTTTAGCTTTTTCAACTCTTTTAATAACATACTCAAATTGATACCCAATTGGAAGTTGACTCACGTGGGTTGGTGGATATAACTTGTCATAGCATTTGGGCCAGTCGGGACAACCCATTCCACTTCCTGTACTTCTTACAAAACCTCCAGCAAGAAGTAACAAAAAAACCGAAGAGATGGTAAGAATACCAAATCTTCGGTTTATTTTTATAAAATTCATAGTTCTATGTTAAACTGTTTGAACAGTTAGGCTTGAACTTTTTTAGCAAAAAACAAATGGGCGAAAGAAGAGAAAAACACTTTTGAAGGCTTTTCTTTAGGACCATCATATGAAGTATCAACTACTGCGGGAGCATGATAGTGTTCTGGTTCACCATTACCTGGATCATTTTGAGGGAAGAAATCAGACTCTCTGTCTGGTCTGCTGTACTCATGAGGACCTCTGTATACGGTAGGGATTGGACCTGGCCAGTTACCGTGTATGTGTTCAACTGGGGTAGTCCATTCTAAAGTGTTAGACTCCCAAGGATTTTTAGTTGCTTTTTCTCCTCTGAAGATACTATTAAAGAAATTGTACAAGAATAACAATTGAGCTACACCACCTAAAAATGCTGATACTGTAATAAATACATTCACATCCATCCAAATATCAAATTCAGGTATTAAAGAGAATTGGTAGTAACGTCTTGGTACACCGGCTAATCCCATAAAGTGCATCGGGAAGAACACTAAATAGGCAGAAATGAAGGTTAACCAAAAGTGTATTGTTCCTAACGTTTTGTTCATCATTTTACCAAACATTTTTGGGAACCAATGATAGATACCGGCAAACATACCAAATATAGCAGCAGAACCCATTACTAAGTGAAAGTGAGCTACCACAAAATAACTATCGTGTAATTGAATATCAAGAGCTGCGTTTCCAAGGTAAATACCAGTTAAACCACCCGAGATAAACAATGAAACTAATCCAATAGCGAACATCATCCCAGCTGTAAAACGAATATTACCTTTCCATAGCGTTGCCAAATAGTTAAATGTTTTTACAGCAGACGGTACCGCAATAATCAATGTGACATACATAAACATTGTACCCAAGAATGGATTCATACCTGTGATAAACATGTGGTGACCCCAAACGATGAATGACAAGAAAGAGATACCTATTAGTGAAATAACCATTGCAGTGTAACCAAAAATTGGTTTTCTAGCGTTAGTTGAAATTACTTCTGAAGAAATACCTAAAGCAGGCATTAAGATAATATAAACCTCAGGGTGACCTAAGAACCAGAATAAATGCTGATATAACACTGGGCTACCACCGCTATTTGATAATGCTCCTACCCCATTTAAGTGAATATCACTTAAGTAGAAACTAGTACCAAAGCTTCTGTCAAAAATCAACAATAATCCAGCACCTAATAATACTGGGAATGATAACAAACCTAAAACTGCTGTTAATAAGAACGCCCATATAGTTAATGGCAATCTGTTCATTGACATCCCTTTGGTACGCATATTTAAAATGGTTACTATATAGTTAACACCACCCAATAATGCAGAAACAATAAATAATATAATAGCAACTAACCACAATGTTGTTCCTAATCCAGAACCAGGCATTGCCTTTTCGAGGGCAGATAATGGAGGATATACAGTCCAACCTGATGAAGCAGGTCCTGTTTCAACCAAGAAAGAAGACATTAACACAACAGAAGACAGGAAAAAGAACCAATATGAAAGCATATTCATAAAAGGACTCGCCATGTCTCTAGCACCCACTTGAAGTGGAATAAGTAAATTACTAAAGGTACCACTTAAACCAGCTGTTAATACATAAAACACCATAATAGTTCCGTGGATGGTAACTAATGCCATGTAATAATTAGGGTCTAGCTTTCCACCTTTACCCCATTTACCAAGTAAACTTTCAAACAAAGGGAAAGTTTCATCAGGCCATGCCAACTGCATTCTGAACAATAATGACATCCCCATACCAAAACAACCCATAATAATACCTGTGATTAGGTATTGTTTTGAAATCATTTTGTGGTCGGTACTAAATATGTATTTAGAGATAAACGACTGTTTGTGGTGATGGTCATGATGACCATGTTCATCGTGATGAGTTGGGGAATCAATGATTGGGTTTGCTGTTATTTCTACTGTACTCATGCTTAATTTAACTTAATTATTATAACAAGATTTTTTTTTGATTGTTTGGATTATTTTAGAGCTAATTTATTAACTAGCTCTGTCGCTACTGTTGAATCTGTGGCGTTCATGATAGCTGGAACAGCTTCAACCTTTTTGAATACAGGTTGTTGGCTTTTTAACCATGCGTCAACTTCTACTTGTGATTCTACTACAACTTTTATTTTCATGTTGTAATGTGAAGTACCACATATTTTATTGCAATAAAGGTAATACTCAAATTCTTCACCAAATTCTTTTTTGGCTTCTGTTGAAGATTTAGTAGGTTTGAATGTGAATTTAGTTGGCATCCCTGGGACAACGTTCATTTGAGCTCTGAAATGTGGCAACCAAGCACTGTGAATAATATCTCTAGATCTGAAGTTTAAAGTTACTAATGAATCTTTTGCTAAGTGAATTTCTTGAGTAATAATATCATCTTCCTCTGCACCTGTAAAGGTAGAAGCGAAAATTTTTGGATTACTTTTAATTGCTTCAATGCGTTCAATTTGTTTGGTTTTACGTTTAATAGATGCTTCTAAATCAGACAATGTTGTACCATCCATTACATCGTCAATTTGTTTTTGGATAGCCTCCATTGTTGTGTAATCTTTCAAACCGTCTGCAGCTGCATAATCAGCTTTTAGTGTAGCAAGTGTTACATTAAGATTTTTGATAGCTTCTTTGTCTAACTTAATTTTATCTTTTAACTCAATCAACAATTCATCAACTTGGGGACCGTAAGCCAATCCTAGTTCATTTTTACCTGATATGAATTTGTAATCTACATTACCCAATACACCATCTTCTCCAGCATATCTTGCTTTCCAACCAAATTGGTATGCGAATACTTCGATTTTTTTCATTTTACCTTTGTAATTGTCTTCTGCATATACAACAGATTTCCAAGTTTGGTGACCTCTTAAAACTAAAACAGTTAAAACAATTGATGGAATTATTGTCCAAATAACTTCTAATTTATTGTTGTGAGAATAGTATAAAGCTTTTTGTCCGTCTTTTTTTGCGTAAGTGAATGCAAACCAAAACAGTAAAAACTGTGTGATAAAAAATACAATAGTCGTTAATGCTAAGGTGATAGTAAACATACTATCGTAACTAGCTCCGTGCTCACTTGCTGAATTATTTAATAGAATCAACTTTCCGTGAACTTGGTATTCCCATACAACAGCTGCCAATCCAACAATCATAAAAATCAACATAATCCATTTATTGATTTCATTTTGATTGATTGTTTCTTTACCTGTAATTTTAGAAATATATTTACTAATATCTAAAGTATTGGCGATTACTAAAACCAATAAAATGACAAAAACAAAAATTGCCCAATTGATTTTTGATGACAACTCTGAATTCTCAGGTTCTGCAGTTGGAGCTTCGTATTTAAACTCGTCCGCACCGAAAAGTGGTTTTTCAGCAGTGATTTGGTCTAGATTAACTGTCGAAAAATCAAATGATTGATTAATTGAAATAACGGAAATTAATAAAACTACTACAGCTAGCGTAAGTTTTAAAAGATATTTGGTCTTGGTGTTCATTCGTAAGTATAACTATTAAACTTAAATTGGAGGCAAATTTATCGTTATTTTCAAAATAATCTAAAAAAAAAATCTGTTTTTTTCAACTTACTTGAATCCCAATAAAATCAGGCGATTAACTCTCTTTTGACCTTTTTATCTCAATCTATCTACAGACGCTAGGAGTTCAATATCATTTTTAACCCCCTTAAAAGCGAGTAAATTGAACAATAATAGAATTGCAGGTATAAATAATGTCACATAATTCAGGTCGGATGAGACTAGTTCGATACTTGAAGTTCTGTTTAATTTATAAATTTGATAAATCATGTTAAACCAAACTAAAAGTATAAACAGGAAATTAAAAGCGACTAATCGCAGTTGAAGTGGTAATTTTTTAAATAAAAAAATGGCAATAAAGGAAATTAAAGCAACAGCAATTACAGAATACAAAAGAGATCCGTTCGTAAATTCATTAATCGGTTCTGTTTTTACAATGGTTTTAACTACCCCCAACTCGTAATGAAACGCTTTGTCAGAGTCTATATCCGTAACTCTTAATAAACCCTTGGTAACATTAAGGTTAACAACAATTAAAACTAAATTTATAACGAAAATCAGTAGTAAATAGAGTGTTTGCTTGCGCTGTATCATTCTGCAAAAATAATCTTTTTTGTATATCAAAGGCAACAAAAAAGGAGTTTCATTTTAAAGAATTTACTATTATAGATAAATAAGGACAGCGTTGTAAAACCCAAATTATGGTGTTAAATTAGACTTTTTCAAAAAGTGAATTTTTTCATTTTAAATTTTAAATATTTTTTGCGTAAGTTTGCCCTGTCATTTTAATTTTATGTCAGAAAAAAAATCAAAAGCCGGATATTGGATGCTTTTTGCAGTATCACTAGTTACAACTATTGCCTTAATTATCTTTTTACCTGAAGCATTTTGGCTAGCACTTCCAACAACAGTTGGTGGTTTGGCAATGGCTATGGACTGGATTTAATTCATATCAATATTGAGTTTTTCCGAAGGTATTCAAATCAATAAATTTATAAGTTCTTCTGGGTTTTGCTCTAGGAGAGAGGCTGATAAATTAGTAGAACAAGAGCGTGTTTCTATAAATGGGAAGTTAGCTTTGCCTACTAGCAGGGTTATGCCTACTGACAAAGTGTGTATTGATGACGAAGTCGTTAAAACTAACAAAAAAGCACCTTTTCATATTGCTTTTAATAAACCAAAAGGAATTACTACGACTACTGATACCAAAGACAAAACCAACATTATTTCATTTATTAACCACAACCGCAGAATTTTTCCAATTGGTAGATTGGACAAAGACTCCGAAGGATTAATTCTATTGACTGATGATGGTGATATTGTAAACAAAATTTTACGTTCAGAAAACGAACACGAAAAAGAATACATTGTAACGGTTGACAAACCGGTTACTCCTGAATTTTTAAAGAAAATGGCGAATGGTGTTGAAATATTAGAAACCATTACCAAACCTTGTAAAACCTATCAAGAGAGCACCAAGAAATTCAAAATAGTGTTGACGCAAGGACTTAACCGACAAATCCGAAGAATGTGTACCGCATTGGGTTACGATGTTATTTCGCTGAAACGTACTCGAATCATGCACATTCAGTTGGACAAAATACCAGTAGGTAAATTCAGAGAACTACTTCCTTCCGAAGTTAAAATTTTAGAAGAAAAACTAAAACACTCTTCTGCTGCACCAGATACAGTTAAGAAAAAAAGAATCCCAAAATCAGCCTTTTACGATAAAAGAACACCTAAGTTTACACCCAAAGAAGGTGAAGCACCACAAAGAGGTCCTAAAGGTAAATTCGCTGGAAATAGATCTCCAAAAGGCAAATCAGAAACTGATAAGAAAAAACCTACTGCTACTACTCCAACACGAAGACCTAAGAAAATGGGTAGAAGTGGCGTTAGAAAGAAACAATAAAAAAACCGATTGCTATTTTACAACAATCGGCTCTTTATGTATTGTACTAAAATCTACTTTTTACTTTATAAACTTAAATCCTTTGCCAATAAATTGAGCATTTGAACCCAACTCTTCTTCTATTCTTAGCAATTGATTGTATTTAGCCATTCTGTCACTTCTTGACGCTGAACCTGTTTTAATTTGACCGCTGTTCATCGCTACTGCAATGTCTGCAATCGTACTATCTTCTGTTTCTCCACTTCTGTGACTGATAATATTGGTATAACTGTTTTTGGTTGCTAAGTTTATCGCATTGATGGTTTCGGTTAAACTGCCTATTTGATTTACTTTAACCAAAATACTATTGGCTATCCCTTCTGTAATTCCTTTTTGCAAACGGGTTACATTGGTTACAAATAAATCATCACCAACCAATTGCACTCTGTCTCCTATGGTTTGAGTCAATTTTTTCCAACTCGCCCAATCGTCTTCTGCACAACCGTCTTCAATCGAAATAATTGGATATTTGTTAACCCAATTTTTCCAATAATCCACCATTTCATCTCCTGTTAATTCGCGTTTGTCCGACTTTTTGAAAACATACAATCCTTTTTCTGCATCCCACAATTCACTTACGGCTGCATCCATTGCTATATAAACATCTTCGCCTGGTCTGAATCCTGCTTTTTCTATCGCTATTAAAACCGTTTCGATAGCTTCTTCGTTGCTTTTGATATTGGGCGCAAATCCACCTTCGTCACCCACATTAGTACTGTAACCTTTTGATTTTAAAACTGCTTTTAATTCATGGAATATTTGAACACCCATTCTCAAACTTTCGCCAAATGAATCAGCCTTGGTCGGCATCACCATAAATTCTTGAAAATCGATTGAATTATCAGCATGCGCACCACCATTCAATATATTCATCATAGGCAATGGCAATGTATTGGCGTTTACTCCGCCCAAATAACGGTATAAGCTTTGACCACTTTCTTGAGCTGCTGCCTTAGCTACAGCCAGTGAAACTGCTAAAATAGCATTGGCACCTAAATTAGATTTGTTGGCAGTACCGTCTAATTCTATCATCGTACGGTCGATGTCATTTTGATCAAAAATGTATGAACCAATTAATTCGTTACAAATTATTTCGTTCACATTCTGAACTGCTTTTAAAACTCCTTTTCCTAAGTATACTGACTTGTCGCCGTCTCTTAATTCAGCGGCTTCGTGAATACCGGTGCTAGCACCACTTGGAACAGCGGCTCTACCTAGTGCTCCATTTTCTGTTAATACATCTACTTCTACGGTCGGGTTTCCTCTTGAATCAAGAATTTGTCTGGCTTTTATGTCTGCTATTAGGCTCATTTATTTAGGGATTAGGGATTAGGGATTAGGGATTAGGGATTAGGGATTAGGGATTAGGGGTTAGGGGTTAGGAATTAGGAGTTAGGGTTATTAGTTATAAGTTATTGGTTATTGGTTATTGGTTATTAGTCCCGATAGCTATCGGGAAAGGGTTATTGGTTATTGGTTATTGGTTATTGGTTATTGGTTATTGGTTATTGGTTATTGGT
>JBIPNH010000031.1:0-20692 GCA_044373665.1 Bacteroidia bacterium | reverse complement strand
TATGAAAGTGTTGAGGTTAATAGTTATTAGTTTATTGTGATGATTTTGGATGTGCTAAATTATAAATTTTTTTTAATCTTTCAATAGAATTATGCGTATAAATTTGGGTTGCTGATAAATTAGCATGTCCTAATATTTCTTTTATTGCATTCAATTCACTCCCATTCTCGAGCAAATGGGTCGCAATCGAATGCCTTAAGATATGTGGACTTTTCTTTTTGATAGTAGTGTACTTGTTTAGTAAGCCATTGACTGATCTATACACAAATTTAGGGTAAAGTTGCTTCCCTTTTGGAGTATTATATAAAAACACTGAATCAATCGATGAATTTAAGTACTTTGATACTATTTGTGTTAAATCATTTGTCATAGGAATTATGCGTTCCTTATTCCCTTTACCAAGTACTTTTAATGTCATTTGCGAAATATTAACATCTGATTTCTTTAATGAAATCAACTCACTTAAACGCATTCCGGTATGATAAAGTGTTGACAATAAGTCTTCCGCAAGGGAATCTTCCTCATTAGAGTGAATCTCGAAATCGTTTAGCATTTCATTCATTTTATCCTCTGTTACAAAAACAGGTAGTTTTTTGGATACTTTAGGCGAACTTACCTTTAACATCGGATTCTTAAGCGCTAACTGATGTTTTAATAAATATTTGTAATATGTTTTTAGTGCAGAAATTTTCCTGTTTATACTTTTGGAATCTAACCCAGCATTCATTAATGATGCCAACCAAGTTCTAACATAGGAATGACTTATATCGTCAACCTGCCTTATTTCATAGGCTTCTGTAAGCCATTTAAGACATTGACTTAAGTCGTTTGTGTAAGCCAAAACAGTATGCTTTGACAGACGCTTTTCAATTGAAAGATAATCGAAAAACTGTTGTAAATAAAAAGCGTCCATAAAATAAATTATGGACGCTAAATTAATATTTTTTTTTGAATTATTTAGCTTCTTCTCTTTGAACGAATTCTCTGTAAGCAGCTTTCTTAATTTCCATTCTTCTTGTGATAGATGGTTTTTCAAATGCTTGTCTGCTTCTTAGTTCTTTAACTACGCCAACTTTCTCGTACTTTTTCTTGTACTTTTTTAGCGCTTTTTCTAGGCTTTCGTTTTCTTTTACGTTAATGTAAATCATTTCTTTATTTAATGGAGTGCAAATTTAATGTTTATTTCTGTAAATGCAAGTAAATTAATAATTATTTTAGAACTTGTCTTGAAATAACTAATTTTTGAATTTCTGAGGTCCCCTCTCCTATGGTGCAAAGCTTGCTATCTCTATAGAATTTCTCAACTGGAAAATCTTTAGTATAGCCATAACCTCCAAATATTTGGATAGCTTCTGTTGATACTTTAACACAAACTTCACTAGCGTAATATTTGGCCATTGCTGAAACTTTGGTTACACTTTGTCCAGTATTTTTTAAATAACAAGCTTCTTGAATCAATAATTCTGATGCTTCTATTTGTGTTGCCATATCAGCTAACTTGAATCCTATCGCTTGAAAATTAGCAATAGGTTGACCAAATTGCTCTCTCTCTTGTGCATATTTTACCGAAGCATCGTATGCACCTTTTGCTATTCCTAATGACAATGCCGCTATTGAAATTCTACCACCATCCAAAATTTTCATTGCTTGAATAAACCCTTCTCCCACTTTTCCTAAAATTTGACTTTCGTGAACTTTACAATCCTCAAATATCATTTCAGCCGTTTCACTGGCTCGCATTCCTAGTTTATTTTCTTTTTTCCCTGCTTTAAATCCTACAGCACCTCTTTCAACGACAAATGCTGTAATTCCGTGTGAATCCAAAAGATCGCCTGTTCTTGCCAAAACTACAGCTACATCACCAGTAATACCATGAGTAATCCAATTTTTAGCACCATTCAAAACCCAATATTCACCCTCTTGTTTTGCGGTTACTTGCATACGCATGGCATCGCTCCCTGTATTCGCCTCGGTTAAGCCCCAAGCTCCTATCCATTGTCCTGAAGCCAACTTTGGCAACCATTTCTTTTTTTGCTCTTCTTTTCCAAACTGCAAAATATGACCTGTGCACAAACTGTTGTGAGCTGCCATACTTAATCCAATAGAACCACAAACTCTAGCTATTTCAACGATTGCATCTGCATATTCAAAATAACCCAAGCCTGATCCACCGTACTCTTCAGGAACTAAAATACCCATTAATCCCAATTCTCCCATCTCTTTGAAAAGTTCTGTTGGGAATGTTTGACTTTCGTCCCAATCCATCATTGATGGACGTATATTTTTATCTGCAAAATCTTTGCACATTTGCCTAATCATTAATTGGCTTTCGGAGATATTAAAATTCATAATTCGGGCAAATTTAAAAAAAATCCTTCTAATTTTTCATTTATTCAACTATTAAATAATTATTTAATCGAATAATAACACTGTCTTTCAATGAAATAATTTTCCTTAAATCTTCTATTTTATTGAATTTACCATGTTGTTTCTTGTATGCCATTATATTTTTAGCCGTTTTGAAACCTATATATGGATGCTGTTCTAACGTTTTTTGCTCAACCGTATTGATGTTAATTTTTTTGATTGTTTCTCTGTCAACTACAAATTTCTTTTGAATCAACTCAACTAAACCAGGATTTAATCCCCACACTTCGTTTAACTGACTGTAACTGTAAAATCCTCCTAATTTTTCCCTGTATAAAACAATTCTGTTAGCCAATTTACTCCCAATTCCAAATATTTTCTTTAGCTCTGTAGTGTCTGCTATATTTATATCTGTTGGCTCTTCAACTTTCTTCTGCCCTGTATTGTTCTTATAAGCATATTTTTCATACGGTTTATTTTCTTCAATGTTAATCGTAGGTATTATTATAAAAGACATTAATCCAGTTACTAATCCACTGTCTATTCCATAAATTTTGTACAAATCATCTGCTTTTCTGAAAGAACCACCTTTGGTTCTGAAATTCACTATCCTTTTTGCTATATATTGGGTAAAACCTAATTCAATTAGTCCTGCTTCTTCTATAGTATTAGGGTTAAATTCAAATCGAATACTTTGATTTTTATCGCTTTTATTTTTATTACTTTGTTCTACAATATTCTCTTTTGAATTTTGGTTTAATTGATTGACCAATGAATCAAAAGAATCAAAATTTGTAGCTTCACTGTTCGTTTTAATTACAAAAAAGGGAATAATCGTCATTAATATTATTAAACCAATAAGTACAAACATTCCTATTCTCTCCCCTTTTGAAAGTGAAAAGTAAGATTTGTACAAATTTTTAAGTGCTTTTTTCATAAAAAAATGTCCATTTAAATCAATTAAATGGACATTTTAAGTTTATTTTTTTTGGAGGAATCAATTAAGATTTTATAGCCGCATTCATCAATTCTTCTTTGCGGTATTTTCCTGCTTCTAAGTTTTCTTTAATTTCTTTGAAAGCTTTAATTGTTCTCTCAACATCTGACAAAGAGTGAGCAGCGGTTGGAATAAGTCTAAGTATTATTAATCCTTTTGGAATAACAGGATAAACAACTATAGAACAGAATATATCATAATTTTCTCTTAAATCGTAAGTTAAGTGCGTAGACTCTGCAACAGTTCCATTCAAAATAACTGGTGTTACTGGAGTTGAAGTTGTGCCAATATTAAATCCAGCCTCTTTTAAGCCACTTTGCAATGCATTAACATTCTCCCAAAGTTTTTCTTTAAGTTGAGGTTGTGTTCTTATCAAATCTAATCTTTTCAATGCACCCACAACCAATGGCATAGGTAATGATTTAGCATAAATTTGAGAACGTAGATTATAACGCAAATAATTCAAAACTAGTTTAGGACCTGCCACAAAAGCACCAATACTTGCCATTGATTTTGCAAATGTTGAGAAAATCAAATCTATTTGATCTGTTACACCTTGCTCCTCTGCTGTTCCTGAACCTGTTTTACCCATGGTACCAAAACCATGTGCATCATCAACAAAAATTCTGAAGTTGTATGATTTTTTCAATTCAACTATTTCTTTTAGTTTACCTTGATTACCACTCATACCAAAAACACCTTCTGTGATTACAAATATTCCACCACCTGACTTTTCAACTAATCTTTGAGCGCGTTGTAACTGTTTTTCACAACTTTCTACATCATTGTGTTTGAACATAAAACGTTGACCTTGGTGCAATCTAACACCATCAACTATACAAGCATGAGATTCAGCATCGTAAACAATCACATCGTGACGGTCAACCATTGCATCTATAATAGATAAAACTCCTTGGTAACCAAAATTCAACAAAATTGAATCTTCTTTGCCCATGAATGCGGCAAGTTCTCTTTCTAATTGTTCGTGAGGATTACTGTTCCCACTCATCATTCTTGCACCCATTGGATAAGCTAAACCATATTGTGCAGCAGCATCAGCATCTGCTTTTCTAACTTCAGGATGATTGGCTAAACCTAAATAATTATTTAAACTCCAATTTAACTTTTCTCTTCCATTGAAATTCATTTTAGGCCCAATTTCACCTTCTAACTTAGGAAATGTAAAATAACCATGGGCTTCGTTGATGTGAGCACCCAAAGGCCCCATATTTCTTATCACTTTTTCGAATATATCTGACATAAATGTAAAATTTTTCTGTTTATTTATTAAAAATTAATGGTCTTATGTTTGACTTAACAAACTTATTGCAAATGTATGTGATTTTTACAATAAAAAAAGCCCCCGTTTCCGGAGGCTGAATTTTTTTTCAAATATTATTTATTACGCTAGGCTGTTAACGTGTAAAGTTAAGCTAGATTTTAAGTTAGCTGCTTTATTTTTGTGAATAATGTTGCGTTTTGCTAATTTATCGATACTGCTGATTGTAGTCGTTAATAAAGTTATCGCCTCATTTTTGTCAGTTGATAACCTTAATTTCTTAATTAAGTTACGAGCTGTTTTATGTTGGTAACGATTTCTTTCGTTCTTAACCTCAGTTTGTCTGATTCTTTTGATGGATGATTTATGATTTGCCATTTTCTATAAAAAGGACTGCAAATGTAACACTTTATATTTAAAATACAATACTTGTTTAAAAAAAATCAAATTATTTTAGTTTTTTTTTCATCTACTCGAAAGAATTACATTTTTTATTATTTTTGCTAACTTATGAAAAATAAAATAACCTTATTGTTTATTGTTTTAGTTACCCTTTCTTCCTGTGGCGTTATTTCGAAAGCTCGCTATGGAAATGGCCTTAAAATAAATCTTGATTTTGGCAAGGATACTGAAAAGAATGTAGTCGCAAAGAATTCTAAAGCGAAAAAAAAGTCAACTGTTAAAATCCAAAATACTCAAAATCAAGTAGAAGAAACAACTGTTTTTTCTACAGAGATTGCTTCTACAATTTCTCCTTTTACAAACACTGAAAATGAAACAAGCAACGCTAATTCAACTCTAAATCAATTTCCTAAAAAACCAATTCTTGAAAAAATTGAAAAGAAAAAAGCAATCCTTAAAACATACTTAAAACCCAATCAAGTAAAATTGAGTAATGATGACAGACCAATGGAACGCAATGCAAAGTGGGCCGCTATATTATTCTATGGAGGACTGATTTTAGCATTAGTTATCCCTATAATACCTTTCTTGATGAGTGTTTTGGGTTTATTACTTTCATCGTTCTCTATTGGTGTAATAAAAACCTCTAATTATGCATACAGAGGTTATGGTTTAGCACTTAGTGTTCTTATTGTCTTTTTTGCTGCTTTTTTATTATTTTTATTGTTAATTTTTTTATTAGGTAGTTTGTGGTATTAATTGTTTTTATTTAATACTTATTAATATTCCTTTTTTATAAAACCAACTTTTAATTCAAAGAATGAAAATCCTTGTTATTGGCAGTCGTATACCCTATCCCCTTCATGATGGTGGTGCTATTGCTACCTTCAATATGCTGAAGGGTTTGTCTGATGCTGGTGTGGAAGTTCATTATTACTCTATAAATACAAAAAAACATTTTGTAGATAATCCTACTTTAATAAAACAATTCTCTTTTCTTAAAAGCATTAAACCCTTTTATCTAGACACTGATATTAAGTTATTGCCAGCCCTCACTAGTTTTTTTTCTGGAAGTTCTTACAATTTAGACCGTTTTTACAACTCGGATTTCGAGACTGAATTAATCCATAACATTCAATCACAAACTTTTGATATTATTCATTTTGAAGGTTTGTATGTTGCCAAATACGCTTTCAACATCTCACAAAGATCAAATACTCCTTTGATATTAAGGCAGCACAATATTGAATATAAAATATGGGAAACCTTGGCATCAAACACCAAAGCCATTCACAAAAAAATCCTTTTCAAGTATTTTGCTAAGCAAATAAAGCAATTCGAAACACGTGCTTTTGATTTATTTGAGGGCATATCAACTATTGCAAAAACAGATGAATTGGTTATTTCACAGAATCATTACCTCAATATACTGACCACTATTCCGGCAGGTATTATCAATAACGCCAATTCAAATGAAAGTAAAGTTAATTCAAAACTCGTTTACCACATTGGTTCTATGGAATGGATACCCAATCAACAAGCCATGCTTTGGTTTGCAGAAAATGTTTGGAAACTAGTCACTAATAAAATCCCTGACGCACACTTTTACATGGCTGGCAAAAACATGCCCGAAGAGTTTTCAAAATTACAAACCGAAAATTTCCATGTTGTTGGTCAAGTTGAGGATTTAAAAGCATTTACTGCCGATAAATCCATACTAGTTGTGCCATTAATGAGTGGTAGTGGTATTAGGATTAAAACGATTGAAGGCATGTTTGCCAAAAAAGCAATTGTTAGCACAAGCATTGGCGCAAAGGGAATTGATGTGATTGACAAAAAACATTGTTTTATTGCTGACAATGCCGAAGCTTTTGCAAATGCTTTGATTGAGTTGATTCAAAACCCTGAGTTAAGAGAAACCATTGCACAAAATGGCTATCAATTGGCATTATCAAATTATGACAACCAAAGTGTTACAAAACAATGGCTTAGATTTTATAAAGAAGTAATCAAAAATTATGATTATTAAGTCCCTTTAAGATTCGTTTTAACCTATTTTTAAAGAAGTTAAACTGCCTATTTATTCAACAACAATCTCTAGACCGTCGTAGGCCAAATGAAAACCTGATGGCAGTTCTTTTTCAACCTCAGTGTGCAAACCAAGTTGGTGACTGATGTGTGTAAAGTAAATTTGTGGAACTTGTAATTCTTTTCCCAAAGCAATGGCTTCCTCGAGCGTAAAATGACTAATATGTTGTTCTCGCCTTAGGGCATTAACGATTAAAACTTTTGATCCTTTTATTTTTTCCTTTTCAGCATCATTGATAAAATTTGCATCAGTTATATAGGTAAAATCACCAAAGCGAAAACCCAAAACGGGCAACTTATAGTGATACACTTGAATTGGGATAACTTCAATATCCTGAACAAAGAAAGGTTTATTTTCTATATTTATTAGATTAATCTCAGGAATGCCTGGATACTTTTCATCAGAAAAAATATAAGCATATTCTCTTTTCAAAGCCTCTTCTACCCTATCAGTCGCATAAACATCTATAGCAGATTTATTGACATAATTAAATGCTCTAATGTCGTCCATACCTGCAATATGGTCTTTGTGTTCGTGAGTAAAAATTAAGGCATTGAGTTGTTTGGTCTTTGACCTAAGCATTTGTTGCCTAAAATCGGGACCGCTGTCTATTACGAAAGTTTTATTTTCAACTTCTATTTTAACACTACTTCTTAATCTTTTATCTTTATCGTTGTTGCTATTACAAACCAAACAACTACAAGCAATCAGAGGAACACCTTGTGAAGTACCTGACCCTAAAATAGTAGCTTTGATTTTCATTAATAAAGTTCCTCAGGACCTTCGCCAAATGATTCGCCAAATTCATCATCCTCTTCATCGACATCTTCTCCCTCCTCACCAAAACCTTCTTCATCAAATCCGTCTTCTACCAAAGGAGCGTGTTTGCTTACCAATTTGTTTGCAATTTCATCAAATTCATTTTCATCAACAATCTTAAATCGTCCAACCCCTTCGTTTTGTTTAGGAGCCTTTCCTGTTGATTTGAATACTAACGGATAATTAATTCCTTTAACATCATTTTGTATACTTTGTAATTCTACGAGCAAAGTCCATTCTTCATTAAAATCTGTTATTAATATAAATTTTTGATGTGGGTCATTGATGTGAGTATTTAATTTGGCTTGACTCATCAAAAGTTTAGTAGAATCTTTTAAGCTTATTTCTTTTCCCTTTCTCCAATTGTCGTCGGAGATATAAAAAGATGAATCTAGTTTTTTATTAAAACCGATTGCATCGATAATTGCATTAAAGAAAACTTCAAAACTCGAAATTGGAGAAACGTCGATGACTCTGCAAATATCTTCATCTTCTTCGAACCAAACCTTAAAACGATAGATCATATTTTGCAAATGTAAAATAAATTAAAAACAAGTCAAAGTAAATTAATAGGAATCCTACAATTCTTATTTAATCAATTTTAATTAAAAATTTCATTTCTTTTGAATCCCCATTTCTAATGCCAATTGATCCAAAAAAACAAATGCTTCGGCTTGAACATCGGCTACAGTTCCATCTAAAATACTTTGCTTTACGGCATTTTTAAGCAACCCAATGTGTTCTTTTTTAATAATCTGGTATCTATTGATAATATCGGTCCCTGATATGGGTGGTTGCCAATTTCTGAGATAGTCTTTTTCTGCAACCTGTTTAATTTTCTCCTCAACTACTGAAAAATTTTGTTTGATACGTTCGACTTTCTTTTCATTTTTACTGGTAATATCACTTTTACACAGTTTCATTAACTGGTCGATATCCTCCCCAATTTCCATCATTAAACGCCTAACTGCACTATCCGTTACTTTTTCTTGTGACAAAACAATAGGACGAAGGTGTAAAAGAACCATTTTCTCTACAAACTTCATCTTTTCATTTAATGGCAATTTTAACTTTTTGAAAATAGGTTTCACCATTCTACTTCCTTTGTCTTCGTGACCATGAAAAGTCCATCCTATGCCCGGTTCAAAACGTTTAGTAGCAGGTTTGGCAATATCATGTAAAATAGCGGCCCAACGCAACCATAAGTCGTCGCTCAAATGACAAAGATTGTCAAGCACTTGTAAGGTATGGAAAAAATTATCTTTATGACTGAATCCATTAATCGTTTCGATGCCATAAAGTGCCTGCATTTCGGGGAACACCAACTCAAGTAAACCTGTGTGATAAAGGTATTCAAAACCGATAGAAGGAACAGGAGACATAATGATTTTATTCAATTCCTCTGTAATTCTTTCTTGAGAAATGATACTAATTCTTTCTTTGTTTTTAACAATCCCCTCAAATGTTTCTTCATCAATTTTAAAACCTAGTTGGGTTGCAAATCTGATGGCTCTCATCATCCTTAATGGGTCATCGCTAAAGGTTTTATCAGGGTCGAGCGGGGTTCTTATAGTTTGTCTTTCTATGTCCCCTAAACCATCGAAGGGGTCGATTAATTGTCCAAAGTTTGCGCGATTCAAACCAATTCCCATGGCATTGATGGTTAAATCTCTTCTGTCTTGATCGTCTTTCAAAGTCCCATCTTCGACGATAGGATTGCGACTGTCTCTTTGATAGCTTTCTTTTCTTGCACCTACAAATTCAATAATTAAATCATCGAACGAAATTTGGGCAGTACCATAATTTTCAAAAAAAGAAACTTTCGCATTTCCCAACACCTGAGCCAATGATTTAGCAAAATCAATTCCTTTTCCTATTACTACAAAATCAATATCCTTGGAAGGTCTGTGTAATATAATATCCCTTACAAATCCACCTATCAAATAAATTTCTTTGTTCTGTTTATCGGCCAATTCACCAATTTTTTTAAACAATTCCAAATGCTTGATAAATAACTCCGACTGATTAAGATACATTCTGCAAAACTATCTTAATGCGCTTAATTTAAAAAATCGATTTACAGGTATCTTTAAAAAAATTTTGTAGTTCGACTTTGAGTTGTTAATATTGCGATATGAGACTTTTAAAATTAACTTTGATTATGACATTTATACTAGCATTAGTAGGATGTAGCAACAATGATTCTGCAGAAAAAGATTTGCTTATTGAAAACATTGAAATCATAGCAGAAGGTCCTCTATTTGAAGGATCAAATACAGGACAGGCCCAAATAGAAGCGCCACTTTCCGGATCTTTAGTTGAGCACAAATTAACCAATGAACAACTAACTAATGCCAAAGTGAGTGAAATTGTTTTAACGACAGAGGATAGTTCCAATTTTGACTTATTTCAGTCCATCACTTTACAGATTGTGTCTGACAAAACAGATATGATAAAGCTTGGATTAATAAATCCTATTGAAAAAAACAGCAAATCGCTGACCCTTAAATTGGCAGAAGAACAAGAAAAACTAATTGAAGTGTTGAAACAAGACAATGTTTATATCATAGCTGACGCCATTTTAACACAAGACACGGATTCAAATCTTAAGATCAAATGCAAAATTAATTTTAAAATTTCACACAAATAAAAACTCCTTAGATAAATAATTTATATGAAAAAAGTACATTTACTAATCCTTGTATTAACAAGTATTCTTCCTTTCGGATTTACATCTCAAGACAAAAGTGGTGACCGATTAATTGGCGTTTGGGAACCCGGTAATGGCAGATCAAGAATCAAAATTGAAAAAATTGGTGCTAAATATTTTGGCAAAATTGTATGGCTCAAAGAACCTATTGACCCAAATACCAATAAAAACAAAGTTGACAAAAATAATCCTGACACTTCCATGCGTAATGTTCCTTTGAAAGGCTACAGAATTTTAAAAGATTTTGTTTACAAAGGCAAAAACGAATGGTCTGAAGGCTCTATTTACGATCCTGAAAATGGAAGCACATACAACTGTGTTATTAATATGAAAAATGACAACGTTTTAGATATTCGTGGCTATATTGGTATCAAAGCGTTAGGTAGAACAGATAATTGGAAAAGATTAACTGTAAAATAATTTATTCTTTTTTATAATTATTATGGCAAAATTCTTAAAAGAATTATTTGTTATTCTTTTTGTTAGTTGTTCTTTTTCATTGTTTTCTCAAATAGACACTACCGCTGAAGAAGATTACAGTCAATACGAAAATGTAAGTTCTGAAGGTAAAATTAAATTATTTTGTAACCCCAAAATATTTGACTTGAGTCCAAATCGTTTTGTATCGGTTGGCTACGATTATATTTTTAATAGTAAAATGACAACGTCACCCTATGGTATTTATCAAGATGGCGATAAGAATTTTACTTCAAGAACCAGTAAATTCACAACACATGGTTTAAGAATTAATGCCAATGTGCCTGTAATTTCCAAACCTAAGTTTTTGTGGCAAATGGGTGGCGGCTATATCCGTAGTTTGTATGAATATAATTCAGATTTTGAGTTGAAAGGGGACGATGATCATTCTACTTTTATAGGTCCTTTAAAACAATTTGGTTTAACAAGTACTAATTTAAATTCTACTTTTTTTGTTCCAACAGGCGAGAAAAACTTCATCATCGTTCAAACGATGGGCGAATTAAATGGCACTTACAATCTTTCTCATGAATCGCATAAACCAGATTTTACAACTATTCGCAGTTCAGTAAGTGCGCTTTATGGAAAGCGACCACACGACCGCAAACAATGGGCTGTGGGATTATCCAGAACTTACCGTGCAGGTGAAATGAATTATATTCCTGTTGTGATGTACAACTACACTTCTGTTAACAGAAAATGGGGAACAGAAATTTTGTTTCCAGCGCGTGCTTCTTACCGAAGAAAATTCAATTCCAGAAGTTTATTATTAGCTGGTTATGAATTGGAAGGCACCAGTTACAGATTATATAACATGGAAAACAATATTCAAACTGCGGATCCAAATATTTTTGTAAAAAAATCAAGCTATGAACTCCGTAGAAGTGAGTTGCGTTTCAGACTTGATTACCAAAGACAATTAAAGGGATTTGTTTGGTTGGCTATTCAAGGGGGTATTCGTTATGATTTAAGTTATAATGTGGATGCACTTGATGGTGGCAATGATTTTTTCAGAGGTTTTTTTGGCAGTCAATCTTATTTGATGCTGAACCAAGTGGGACTAGCGCCTTATGTCAACGTAAGTATCAATCTTGTAAGCCCTTAATATGAAATTTATCGCAATTTTAACCTTAGTTTCTTGCTTATTTGCCTGTCAAAATAAAAAAGAAACGGTTAACATGATATTGTATAACGGTCAAGTTTTAACCTTGGACGATAGTATAACTTCTGCCACTTGTATTGTTATCAAAAATGGCAAAATATTGGCATTGGGAAACGATGATATGCGAAACCAATATACTTGTGTTTCAAACCAAATGATTGATTTAAAACAATCGTTTGTTTACCCAGGTTTTATTGACGCCCATTGTCACTTTTATGGTTATGCTAAAACACTAATTAATTGCGATTTAACAGGCACTATGAGTTGGCAAGAAGTGATAGATAGACTGGAGGTTTTTGCGAAAAAAAATCCAGATTCTTGGCTTATTGGCAGAGGTTGGGACCAAAATGATTGGGACAACAAATCGTTTCCTAACAACGAAGCCCTCAATAAACTATTCCCTAACAGAGGTGTTTTTTTACAACGAGTAGATGGTCATGCGGCTATATGCAATCAATATGCTTTAGACTTAGCTCAATTTAACACCAAAACTAAAATAATGGGTGGAGAGTTAATTATGTCTAACAATGAATTAACAGGTGTTATTTTAGACAATGCCGTTGATTCTATTCGTTCTTTTATTCCTAACCTGCCTCAAAAACAATTGATAAATGCTTTGAAGGAGGCGGAATCACAATGTTATAAAACGGGTTTAACAACATTAGCAGATGCAGGTCTTGATGTTGAAACTGCCCTATTTCTTGACTCGCTTTACCAGCAAAAAGAATTGAGTATTTATCAGTATATCATGTTAAATCCCACTCCTATTGGCTTGAAATTTGCTCAAGAAAAAGGGATTTATGAAAATAACCATTTAAAAATATCTAGCTTTAAATTGTATGCCGATGGTGCATTGGGAAGCAGAGGTGCTAAGTTAAAAAAGAGTTATTGCGACCAAGACCAACACACCGGTTTATTACTAAACAGTCCTGAGTATTTCAATCAATGGTGTTCATGGATTTTGCCAACGGGTTATCAAGTTAATACCCATTGTATAGGCGATTCTGCAAACCGATTGTTACTTGAAATTTATGGTAAGCATTTAAAAGGGAAAAACGATGAAAGATGGCGTATAGAACACGCACAAGTCATTGACCCCAAAGATTTTGAACTATTTAATCAATATTCCATAATCCCTTCGGTACAGCCAACACATGCAACCAGTGATGGACCATGGATGGAACATCGTTTGTGTTCTCACAGATTGAGAGGGGCTTATGCCTACCAAACCTTACTTAAACAAAATGGCTATATCCCATTGGGGACCGATTTCCCAGTGGAAGGTATTTCTCCTTTAAACACCTATTTCAGTGCAGTTTTTAGAGCCAATATAAATGACCCCAAACAAACCGTTTATTTAAAAGATGAGAGTTTAAGTCCGCTAGAGGCTTTGTATGGCATTACACTATGGGCAGCCAAAGCTTGTAAACTTGAACATAGAAAAGGAAGTTTGAGCAAAGGAAAAGAGGCAGACATCGTTGTACTCGACAAAGATTTGTTAAAAACCAGTCAGGCTGACTTTAAAAATATAAAAGTTAAAATGACGATAAGTGCAGGTCAAATAAAGCACAACGAAAATTAAATTTCGTGTCCCATTTTTTCTTTTTTCGCTTTCAGATAAGCGGTATTGTGAAAATTAGGTTGAGCTATAATTGGAATATTTTCAATAATTTCTAAACCATAACCAATCAGTCCTGTTCTTTTCTTTGGATTATTACTCATTAATTTCATTTTTGAAACGCCTAAATCTCTTAGTATTTGAGCACCAATGCCGTAATCTCTTTCATCCATTTTGAATCCAAGTTCCAAATTAGCATCTACAGTATCCATGCCTTCTTCTTGTAGTTTATAAGCTTTCAGTTTATTAAGTAATCCAATCCCTCTACCCTCTTGATTCATATATAAAATAACGCCTTTGCCTTCCTTTTCAATCATTTTCATGGCAGCATGTAATTGTTCACCACAGTCGCAACGGCAACTTCCAAAAATATCACCTGTCATGCAGCTGCTGTGTACACGAACCAAAATAGGTTCATCTTTGTGCCACTCTCCTTTGGTTAAAGCTAAATGTTGAGTTCCATCGTTTATTTGGGAAAAAGCGATTAAATCAAAATTACCAACTTCAGTTGGAAGATTAACTGATATTTCGCGTTTAACATGACTTTCATTTTTGATTCTGTATTTGATTAAATCTTCAATAGAAACAATTTTCAAATCAAATTTCTTTGCTATAAGCATCAGTTCAGGAAGACGAGCCATTTCACCGTCTTCTTTCAAAATTTCCACGATACAACCTGCGGGTTCAAATCCGGCTAATCTTGCAAAATCTATAGCAGCTTCGGTATGACCTGCTCTTTTCAAAACCCCTTCTTTTTGGGCTTTTAGTGGGAAAATATGTCCTGGACGGGCTAGGTCATTCACTTTAGTCTCAGGATTAATCAATGCTTGAATGGTTTTACTTCTGTCAGAGGCAGAGATTCCGGTTGTAGTTCCATGACCTTTTAAGTCAACCGAAACTGTGAAAGGAGTTTCGTAAAGCGAATCATTAGAACTCACCATCATTTCCAATTCCAATTCAGAACATCTTTCAGGTAACAAAGGAACGCAGATTAAACCACGTCCTTCTCTTGCCATAAAATTAACCATTTCAGGCGTAATATTAGCTGCGGCTGTCAAAAAATCACCTTCATTCTCTCTGTCTTCATCGTCCACCACGATAATTAATTTACCTGCTTTTATATCGGCTATTGCAGATTCTATGGAATCTAATTTTATTTGTTCAGACATACGTTTTTGAAATGGTTTGCAAAATTACAATTAATTTTAAGCTTATTAACAGATAAATTGTGAAATATGTTTTAAACCGATTGATACATAAAAATAAAGGATTGAATATCATTAACCATAGCCCACGGTTTAAACCATGGGCTATGGTTAATATACGGTTTTAAAGTAAAGAAAATTGGGCTCTTTGGGCCTCTAATTTGGGTAATTAATTTTATCCGTTTTTAATTATTTTTTTAATTATTACTTGCTCTTTGTATTTGAACTTGATAAACAATAAACCATTGGGAGCATCAGATAAGTCAATTTTTTGATTAATTACTTTAGCCTGTTGCAATAATCTTCCATCCATTGAATAAATGCAATATTCAATCCCATTAATTGAGTTATTATCAATCCAAATTTCATTGCCAGATGGATTTGGGTAAAGCTTAATACTGAAATCATTAAATTCACTTTCAATACCAACGGTATTATTTCCAAATTGTTGAAGCCAATGATCAATAATATCAAAAACGTAATAGCTGTTTTTATCTTGCATTAAAAGATGGCTATTCCCTTTAACCAAAGAATCCTCTGGCAATGATACAACGTCTGCTTTGCCTCCTGCATTTTGAAAAAGTTTGGAGACTGCTTCCACAGCTAACTTTCTGCTCGTTTGATTTCGTGAAGATATGTAGTCGCCATAAACGCCAAACATATGAAACCCATTAAAATCAGGAAAATCAGTACTATCTGGTGGACCTGCTGGTTCAATTAAAATTAAACCATTCACTTGTGTTTTCTTTTGATGTGCGGCTAAAACGGCAGACTGTGTTCCAGCACTGTGAGACAATAACCATACTTTGCCTTTTATTGAATCAATTACTGCGCTAATAGCATTTTCATAACGAAAAGTAGATGTCCCTAAATAAGGGTAATTTAAAGCAAAATCAGCAAATGAATCTGTAGGAAATTGCGCATCTGTGTATGGATTACCTTGCGAAGACCCAAAACCCCATCGTCTCCATATATCAGACTGCCATGCCTGAACTGACCCTTGTGTAGCTGTTTTTCCATTACTTGGCACACTAAATGGTGCTAAAATTCCACCTGTTGCAAAATCAAATTTTGGATCATTTACCATATAAACGTCATACCCTTTGTCTGCAAATAATTCAGCCCATCCTTTCCTATCATCAGGTGTTGTGAAAAAAATATATGACGTCAAATTTAGTCCAGGCACCATAACGATAGAAGCACTATTTGTTTTATTTCCAGATTTTATGAAATTAACCAATGCATCATTGGTATAGTAACTTCCATAAGTATGTTGAGCCATACTCTGTAAAACAAAAAGCATGCTAATGGTTAAAAAGAAAATCGGTTTGAATATTCGTTTTTTATATGTATTCATTGATGTTGAAGATGAAAAAATTATTAATTTTATGTTTCTTATTAAATTTTTAAAAATTCTTCACAATTATATTTAAAAAGTATAATATCCCCAAAAATAAAATAACCCTAAAAAATTAAAATGATTCTCTGATAACAATCAATCCAAAGTGGCCAAAGCACAAGCCATACCATCTAATGCGGCACTCATGATGCCACCGGCATAACCTGCACCTTCACCACAGGGATATAAATTTGTAATTTCGGAATGATGGAGTGTTTCTTTGTCTCTTGGTATTCTTACGGGTGATGAGGTTCTACTCTCCACCCCCACCAAAACCGCTTCATTGGTTCTATATCCTTTTAATGATTGCCCAAAATGAGACAAACCTTCTGCCAATGATTGACTGATAAAGGGAGGCAGAATGGAACGCAAGTCAGCCGTTACTAGTCCCGGCAAATAAGAACATTCGGGCAAGGAATTTGAATCAATATTTCTAATAAAATCATCCATTCTTTGTGCAGGTGCAACGATGGACTTCGATTTTAAATAGGCTTTGTATTCAACCTCTTTCTGAAAATTCAATGCAGACAAAGCATGGTTACCAAACTGCTTTTGCCAATGTTCTGGATTTACCGTTACAACCATGCCACTGTTGGCAAAAAAACCATTTCTTTTGCTAGGACTCCAACCATTTACAACAACTTCTTCGGCATTGGTAGCAGCAGGTGCAATAATACCTCCGGGACACATACAAAAAGAAAAGACGCCATTCCCTACGGCTTGTGTAACCAAGGAATATGAGGCGGGAGGCAAGTATTTTCCTCTGTCGTTTCTGCCATATTGAATTTGGTCAATCACCGATTGTGGATGTTCAATTCTTACCCCCAATGCAAATGGTTTCGACTCTATGTGAATTTTTTTGTCATTCAACAATTCAAACACATCGCGTGCCGAATGACCTGTGGCTAATATTAATCGAGAAACTGCTACTTGTTTTTGTGCATTAATTGTAATCGAAGTGATTTTTCCATTCACAATTTGCATGTCTGTCATTTTGGAATTAAAATGCACTTCTCCTCCAGCTGCCAATATCGTTTCTCTTATATTTTCTACAATTTGTGGAAGTTTATTGGTTCCAATATGGGGATGGGCATTTACCAAAATATCTTGAGAGGCCCCATGATTGACAAAACAATGTAATACTTTTTTTATATTCCCTCTTTTCTTGCTTCGGGTGTATAATTTACCATCGCTGTATGTACCAGCACCACCTTCGCCAAAACAATAATTACTCTCGGGATTTACACTCAGGCTTTTGTTTAATTGTGCCAAATCTCTGCGACGATCTCTCACCGATTTTCCTCTTTCAAACACAATTGGTTTTATTCCTTTTTCTATCAACTGCAAAGCAGCAAACATACCGGCAGGACCAAAACCAATAATGACAACAGATTCATTTTGTTTTAAAGGCTCTTTTGCAAATCCATTGTCAACATTTTCCTCTGTTATTGCCTCGTTTATAAAAACAAGAATTTTGAGCACATAGAAAACATGCGGTTTTTTTCTAGCATCAATAGAACGTTTGAGATAACGAAGGGCTGAAATATCCGAAACAGCAACATGAAGCATCGCCGACACTCTTTCAATGATAAAATCTTCATCAAAAGCTTGTTCAGGCAAAAGTTTAAGTTCTATTTCTTGGGGCATAATTGCTAAACTAAACGTTAATCTTCGTTCAACAATTCGTTGCTATTCGACTTAGGTTCTAAAGCTTCTAACTTCAATTTAGCAATTCTAAGAATTTCGGCATCGTCAAAATTTTCCAACACACTGTTTAAGGTCGCTTTTGCTTGGAATTTATCGCCTTTTTTGATGTAAAAATCAGACAATAAAATAAAGGTTTTTCCTAACCAAAAATCATAATTATTGAATTGGTTATTAAATTCCATGATGTTTTTTCTACACTTGTCCAAACTGTCTTGCATGTAGAACATGTATGATTGGAAATACTTGGCTTCTGCTGCATAAACATCTTGTTGATTTTTTAAAGTTTTGGCAAAATAAGCATTGGCTGATTTATACATACTGTCATGTAAATAGTATTTTGCTATGGTATTGTTACTTTCCCCAAACTCCACATTGCTTAATCTGTCATATTTCAACAATAACTCAGATTTAGTTTTTGCTTTTTCTCTATTTCCTAACAAATTATTGCAACTGATTTGACCCATTAATGATTTTTTCAGATTGGCATTGTTGGTGCTAAATCTTTCTAACAGTTCAAAGTATGGCAATGCATTGGCACAATCGTCATTCTTTTTATAAATGGCACTAAGTCTATCCAATGCATCTTCCTTAAATTCAGAAATTTGATTGTCGGCAATAAACTTAAGTTTAGTCACTGCTTTTTCTTCGTTAGAAAGGTTTAAATAACACATTGCAGCGTAATAGTTTGATTGAAAAATAAAGAATCCACTGCTAAAGTTTTTTAAATAATCTTCAAAATCAACAGAAGCTTTACTGTATTCCTTGTTCATAAACAAACGATAGGCAGCATCAAAGTATAAAGAATCTTCTTTGGTTGTGCTGATATTAACATTTGGCAATGACTTAACCCATTCAACATATTCTTTAATATTACCTTGTTTTTTGTAAACAGACTCAGCGTTTCTTATCGCTTTTTGTGCTTCAGGTGTTCCAGGATAAGTTTTGGCAATGTATTTATATTGTGTTAAAGCATTGCTATAATCCCCTTGGATGTAGTAAATACTTCCCAAAGACTCGTAACAATTTTTGGCTAAAGAGGAATTCGGGTAATCATCAATTAAATATCTATAATATCTTTCTGCCTCTTTGTAATTATCTAAATCGAAATATTCTCTTGCAGTTTGGTATATGGCTTCGGGGATATAAGGGGAGTTAGGGAAATCTCTTGAAATTTTCTTGAGAATGGCAATTTTATTGGCTGATTTATTTTGCAAACCATAAATCATTCCTTGTTGGAACATGGCATAATCGGCCCCTGTTTTTTTGTTACTTACAATGTAAGAATAGGCATCTAAAGCCGCATTGTAATCAGATATTGAGAAATAGCAATCGCCCAAGCGCAGAGTTGCGTCATGGAACATATTTTCAGGTAAAGTGTAACCCACACTGGTTTTGTAACGGTTAAAATAAATGGCAGCCTCTTGGTATTTTTTTTGATTAAAATAAGTGTAACCTATGGCATATAAAGCATCTGGATAATACTTGGTTTTTTTAGACTCTGCATTTTCCAAAAAGCGTTGGTAGTTAAATCTTGCGTTATCGTCTTTGCGTTGTTTATAATCCATTTCGCCTAACCAAAAGTAAGACTCGCCCACCAAATTATTGTCCACTTTGTTGGCTATTGACTTTTTAAACATCAATTCCGCATTGGCAAAATCTCTTTGTAGATATAATTCTTGTGCTCTTAAAAACAATACTTTTTGGTATAGTTCACGTGTAGACTGATCGGTCATGGTCATGTCATCTAGGACACTAATCGCTGCCTTGTAATCATTGGCAGAAAGCAGAATATTGGCTAAATTCTTTCTAGCTTCGTTTCTGTAGGTCGATTTAGGAAAAGATTCAATGAATTTTTGATAGGCTGCAATGGCTTTGTTATTATAATCCAATTCGTGGGCCAGTTTCGCATAAGCGTACATTGATTCTTCTTGAATAGACTTATCAAAATCGGTTCTTTGTGCTTCGTAAAAAGCATTAAACGCATTTTGTTTTTTACCAACTTTCAAAAAACATTCCCCTAAATTGTAACTAGCACTTTGCGCAAGAACATCTCCTGCATTGGCTATTTTTTCAAACAATTCAGAACTCTTAATACAATTTTTATTAACGAAATAAGAATACCCAATTTCATATGCTTCGGCATTATTTAAGTCAGAGAGTTTGTAATTGCTTTTCTCAAAATATTCCAAGGCTTTGTCATAATTCTTGAGGCGATAATAACATTTACCAAGTAACATGTCTCTGTTTTTGTTAAGACCTTCAAAGTTTTTACCGGCAGCGTAATCAACTGCTTTTTGATATTCGTTTTGCAAATAATAAATTTCAGCGATGTAGAGTTTAACTTCTTCTTTTTTGTCCTCAACTTTTTTGAATGCTTTAAGGGCTTCTTTATAATCCTTGTTCATGTAGCTAACATAACCGTAATAGTAGGTTGCTTCAGTGGTATATGGATTTTCAGTGG
>JBIPNH010000134.1:0-5970 GCA_044373665.1 Bacteroidia bacterium | reverse complement strand
ATGCTGTTTTCTGAACTTGGTTCTTTTTGGACTTAACATCTCTAAATTTCCTTATTTATTTATTATTATATTAATCTCTTCTTTTTCTATCTCTACGATCTCCACCACCTCTGTTGTCGTTTCTTCCTCCGCCTCTTCTTGGATCATGTGGTCTTTCATCACGTTTCGGACCTCTGTCTGAACCAATGTTCAAAGATAGGTCTCTTTTACCATATATTTCACCTCTACAAATCCAAACTTTAACACCTATTTTACCATAAACTGTTAAAGCTTCTCCAAGTGCGTAATCTATATCAGATCTTAAGGTATGCAAAGGTGTTCTACCTTCTTTAAATTTTTCAGATCTAGCTATCTCAGCACCATTCAAACGGCCAGAAACACTAATTTTAATTCCATCTGCACCCATTCTCATTGTGTTAGCAATAGCTTGTTTAACAGCTCTTTTATAACTAACTCTACCTTCTATTTGTTGACAAATGGTTTCAGCAACTAAACGAGAATCTAATTCAGGACGTTTGATTTCATAAATATTAATCTGAACATCTTTTTTAGTTATCTTTTTTAATTCTTCTTTAATTTTATCAACTTCAGCACCACCTTTTCCAATTACAATACCAGGTTTAGCTGTATGAACAGTAATAATTATACGTTTAATAGTACGCTCAATTACAATTTTAGAGATACCTCCTTTTGGAATTCTAACACGTAAATATTTACGTATTTTTTCATCCTCAGCAATTTTATCAGCAAAATTTTTGCCGCCGTACCAATTACTTTCCCAACCTCTGATGATACCTAATCTTAATGATATCGGATTAATTTTTTGTCCCATTCGTTATGCTTCTACTGTATTATTTTGATTGATAGTGTCAACTTTAATTGTAATGTGGCTGAAACGTTTGCGTATTCTGTATGCACGACCTTGAGGAGCTGTACGCATACGTTTTGCAACGACTGCACCATCTACAAATACTGCAGATATTTTTACATCACTCTCATCCGCTTTGCTTCCATTATTTTTTTGTTCCCAATTGCTAATAGCTGATTTTAATAATTTCTCAACATAAATAGCATAATATCTTCTTTGACTATGTTGGAGTATAGTTAAGGCCTTATCAATTTTTTGACCTCTGATTTGATCAACCACTATTCTCATTTTACGTGGTGATAGTGGACAATTTTTTAATATTGCTGTTGCTTCCATATTATTTGCTTGAATGTCCTTTAAATGTTCTAGTTGGGGCAAATTCGCCTAATTTGTGACCAACCATATTTTCTGTACAATACACAGGAATAAATTTATTTCCGTTGTGAACTGCAAAGGTATGTCCAACAAATTCTGGTGCAATCATAGATTTTCTGCTCCAGGTTTTGATAACTGCCTTCTTTTTTGATTCATTCATTTGAGAAACTTTATTATCAAGTTTCCAATCAATGAAGGGTCCTTTTTTAAGTGATCTTGCCATTATTTATTTCTTACTCCTTTTCTACGTACTAAAATGTATTTACTTGAATTTTTCTTTGTATCTCTAGTTTTTTGACCTTGAGAATAGATACCTGTTCTTGATCTTGGTTGACCACCTTTTGAACGACCTTCACCACCACCCATTGGATGATCCACTGGATTCATTGCTGCTGGACGTGTTCTTGGTCTTCTTCCTAACCATCTGCTTCTACCAGCTTTTCCATAAACCTCTAAATTGTGGTCAGGATTAGAAACTGAACCAACTGTAGCTAAACATGTAGCTAAAATCATTCTTGTTTCACCGCTTGGTAATTTCACAACAACATATTTACCATCTTTTGAGGTAAGTTGAGCGTATGAACCTGCACTTCTGCAAATACGACCACCTTGTCCTGGAGCTAATTCAATATTGTGAATGATAGAACCCAAAGGAATTTCTGAAAGAGGTAAAGTATTACCTAGTTCAGGTAAAATTCCTGTACCAGATACAATTTTTTGACCTACTTTTAATCCATGTGGACATAAAATGTATCTTTTTTCACCATCTTGATATTCAACAAGAGATATAAAGGCTGATCTATTAGGATCGTATTCTACTGTTTTAACTTCAGCAGAAACACCATTTTTATCACGTTTGAAATCGATGATACGGTATTTTCTTTTGTGACCACCACCAATGTAGCGCATAGTCATTTTACCTTGATTGTTTCTACCGCCTGATTTTTTCAGGGATACTGTTAAGCTTTTTTCAGGCTCAGATGCAGTTAATTCTGCAAATGTATTAGCTACTCTGAAACGCGTACCAGGGGTTATCGGTCTAAGTCTTTTTACTGCCATTTTCTTTAAATATTTTCATAAAAGTCAATTACTTGACCTTCTTTCAATTTGCAAATTGCTTTTTTGTAAATGTTTGTTCTTCCAGTAATTTGTCCAGTTCTTCTGTTTTTCTTTCTTTTTGGACTTGTTACCATCGTACTGATACCTTCTACTTCTACTCCATATAATTTCTCAATCTCTGATTTGATTTCATCTTTGGTAGCTGATCTAAGACATACAAAACCATATTGCTGTCTTTTTTCAGTTAACATTGACATTTTTTCTGTAATCAAAGGTTTAATTAGTACTGACATATTCTTAATTTAATGTTTGTTTAATTACTTCAATTGAGTCTTCTAATAATACTAAGGTTTTAGCTTTTAAAATATTATAAGTATTAATATCTGTAGCAGGTAAAGTTTCTGCTTTTGGTATATTACGGCTACTTAAAAAAATATTTTTGTCATTTCCTGCAGTAACAAACAATACTCTATTGTTATTTATTTTTAAATTGTTTAAAATCTCTAAAAAAGATTTTGTGTTTGGTTTTTCAAATTGAACTGAATCTAAAACGATAATTTGGTTTTCACTTGCTTTGTATGACAATGCAGATAAACGAGCCAAACGTTTTAATTTTTTGTTTAATTTAAAACTGTAATCTCTTGGAGATGGGCCATGTATACGACCTCCACCAACGAATACACCTGACTTGATACTACCAGCCCTTGCGCCACCTGTACCTTTTTGTCTTTTAATCTTTCTAGTACTGTAATGAACTTCAGCTTTAACTTTAGATTTGTGAGTTCCTTGTCTTTGATTCGCCAAGAACTGTTTTACATCTAAATAAATTGCATGATCATTAGGAGATATTCCAAAAATATCTGAAGGTAAGTTAACACTTTTACCTGTTTCTGTTCCTTGAATTGTTAATACTTTTAATTCCATATCTCTTATTTTTCAATTACTACTGTTGAACCATTATGTCCAGTTATCGAGCCTTTTATTACTAGCAAATTTTGTTCTGGCATTACTTTAAGAATTAAAACATTGGTGTTTTTAATTCTTTTTCCACCCATTCTACCCGCCATTCTAAGTCCTTTAAAAACTTTAGATGGATATGAAGATGAACCTACCGAACCTGGTGCTCTTTGTCTATCGTGTTGTCCGTGAGTTGCTGGTCCAACACCACCGAAATTGTGACGTTTTACAACACCTTGGAAACCTTTACCTTTAGATGTACCAATAATATCTACAAAATCACCTTCAACAAAAATACTTACATCAATTTTGTCTCCAGCATTTGCTTCAACTGAGTCAACTCTAAATTCATGAGAATATCTCATTGGGTTAGAATTTACCTTTTTAAAGTGTCCGATGGTAGCAGCATTAGAATGCTTTTCTTTCGCTTCAAAAGCTGAAACTTGCAATGCATTATAGCCGTCTTTCTCACTGGTTTTTACTTGAGAAATAACATTTGGCTCAGCTTGTACTAATGTACAGGCAATCTTTGCACCATTAGCATCAATGATGCTAGTCATACCTATTTTTTTTCCTATAATTCCTACCATTTCTGTTAAACTTTAATTTCTACATCTACTCCACTAGGAAGTTCTAATTTCATAAGTGCTTCAACTGTTTTTGCAGTTGAGCTGTGAATGTCTAATAGGCGTTTGTAAGAACACAATTGGAATTGTTCTCTTGCCTTTTTATTTACGTGTGGCGATCTTAATACAGTAAAAATCTTTTTGTTTGTCGGTAAAGGAATTGGACCGCTAACTATAGCGCCAGTTGCTTTTACTGATTTTACAATTTTCTCTGCTGACTTATCAATCAAATTATGATCGTGTGAACGCAATTTAATTCTTATTTTTTGTGTTACCATTTTTATGCGTTGGCTTTTTGACCTTTTAACTTTTTAATTACTTCTTCTGCTAATGAACGAGGAACTTCTTCATAATGATCAAATTCCATTGTAGATGATGCTCTTCCTGATGTAATAGTTCTTAAACTTGTTACATATCCAAACATTTCTGATAGTGGAACTTTAGCTTTAATAACTTGTGAACCTGCTCTTTCATCAACTCCTTCTAACATACCACGTCTTCTATTCAAGTCACCTTGAACATCACCCATGTAATCTGCAGGAGTTAATACTTCTAATTTCATGATTGGTTCTAACAATATAGGTTGTGCTTTTGGAGCAGCTTCTCTGAAAGCTGACTTTGCACAAATTTCGAAAGATAATGAATCCGAGTCAACCGCGTGGAATGATCCATCAAACAATCTTACTTTCATTGTTGATAAAGGATAACCTGCTAGTGTTCCTGTTTTCATTGCCTCAGCAAAACCTTTTTGTACTGATGGTACGTATTCTCTTGGAATTGAACCACCAACAACTTCATTAACAAACTGTAAACCTTCACCTTTGAAGTCTTCATCTGCAGGGGAAATTTCAAACTGAATATCAGCAAATTTACCACGACCACCTGTTTGCTTTTTGAATGTCTCTCTATGAGTACATCTTCCTTTTATTGCTTCTTTGTATGCAACTTGAGGAGCACCTTGACTTACCTCAACTTTAAATTCTCTTTTTAAACGGTCAACAATAATCTCTAAGTGAAGCTCACCCATACCTGAAATTACTGTTTGTCCAGTTTCTTCGTCAGTTTTAACTCTGAATGTAGGATCCTCTTCAGCTAATTTACCTAAACCTACACCTAATTTATCAACATCAGCTTGAGTTTTCGGTTCAATTGCTAAACCAATAACTGGTTCAGGGAAATCCATAGATTCTAATACAATTGGATGTTTTTCATCACACAATGTATCACCTGTTCTGATATCTTTAAAACCAACTGCTGCTCCAATATCACCTGCACCTAAAAATTCTATTGGGTTTTGTTTGTTTGCATGCATTTGGAAAATTCTAGAAATTCTTTCTTTATTTCCGCTTCTTGTATTTAATACATAAGAACCAGCATCAAGTTTACCTGAATAAGCTCTAATGAAAGCTAAACGACCTACAAATGGGTCAGTTGCTATTTTAAATGCTAAAGCTGCAAATGGTTGTGTGTAGTCTGGTTTTCTGGAAACTTGTTCTTCTGTATCAGGATTGATACCGTATGTTTCTGGTTTATCTAATGGACTTGGCATCAATTCCATTACTAAATCTAACATTGTTTGAACACCTTTGTTTTTGAATGATGAACCACAAACCATAGGAATGATTTTCATATCTAAACAAGCCGCTCTCAATGCATCTAATATTTCTCTTTCTGTGATAGAAGATGAATCCTCAAAGAATTTTTCCATTAAACGCTCATCATATTCTGATACAGCTTCTAATAATTTTTCTCTCCATTCGGTAGCTTCTTCGATCATGTCTTCAGGAATATCAATAACTTCGTAAGTCATTCCTTTGTCAGTTTCGTTCCAAATCATTCCTCTAAAGTTGATTAAATCAACAACTCCTTTGAAATTATCTTCAGCACCAATTGGCAACTGTAATGGAACTGCATTGCTACCTAACATGTCCTTAACTTGTTTTACAACATTTAAGAAGTCGGCACCTGAACGGTCCATTTTATTTACAAATCCAATTCTTGGAACATTGTAGTTGTTTGCTAATCTCCAGTTTGTTTCAGATTGAGGTTCAACACCATCAACCGCAGAGAATAAAAACACTAATC
>JBIPNH010000133.1:0-5989 GCA_044373665.1 Bacteroidia bacterium | reverse complement strand
TTTTACTGATGTTATTGGCTTTTATTATTCAATTAATTATCAATCAAAATAACAAACAAAATGAGAAGAAGTTAATCTAGAATTCTTCACATTATTATCTATTATCCATACAACTCTTCTATTTCTAACTTCCTAAGTCGTGAGGCAATTGCTCCTTTGGTGCGACCAAAATATAGGGCCATTTCCTTGATGTTGATACCGTTACAAAACAATTCTATTAATTTATTGTCTAACTCCGTAGTCCAAGGTTGATAAGCATCTTTGTGCTTTGTTCTAATTTCTTTGAAACCCGTTCCTTTCTCAAGCTTTTTTGGTTTTTTTTCTTCTTTAAAACTTCCCCTACTCATTTCCTCAAACGCCATTTGGAAGGCTTCGTCCTCGTCTTCTTTTACCTCCAAAATTTCTATCTGTGAATGTTCCGGAAAATCTATCGGCATTAAGGATTCGGGTATACGCAACTTGTTTTTGCTGCGTGTTACTGCCACATATAACAAATTGATTTCTTCATTGAGTTTAGTGTAGTTTATCTCCTCTTCGTTCTTGTCCTTTAACAGTTTTATCAACTTATCTTCGGTCATAAAATCATTAACCAACTCCACCGCGTCATACTCCATTCCTTTGCAACGATGAATGGTCGAAAAAATCATCTCAGCCTGTTCTTTTTCTTCATTTGGCACATGCTTATCCTTTATAGCTTTTATAATCTGTGGAATTTCATTGCCGTATTCTTTTACAATCTCCAACATCATCGATAGTTGAACGTCTTCAGTTTTATCAATGTAATCTTCCAAGTCTTCTAAATTGGTCATCGATTTTATCAAATTGTCTTTAATCAAATGGTGTTTATTATTGTAAAGACTTAATACATCGTACAATGAAGCCCCATCATCTGCATAAGTGTAGGAATTTATATTGCCTTCAAAATATATTTTTTTAACCTTTTTGTTTTCAGTCACAAACTCTATCGCTTTGAGCAACAAACCCAAATTCGTTCTTGCCAATATCGCTTTAGAGTCAATTTTCTTGCTAGTCCCTTTGCCATGTATCTGTATGGCATTATTAATTAATTGGTCTTTAGTTTGAATATGTGATTTGTATTTCAACACTTCCAAGGCCAAATCGGCTATGTTCTGATTGAACCTAAAGCTCGATGACAAGTGGTAAGTTTTAAAATCTGTTTTTTCGAGAGAATTAACGGCATAGCGCCAAGCATAAATCTGCTGATGCGTATCTCCAACGATTACTTTGGTCGCCTTTTGTTTCAAAAACAACTCCAATATGGCAGGTGAAGCATCCTGACCCTCGTCGAATAATATGTAATCGTATGGTAATTGAGGATTCGACAATTGGAATTTCTTGAGATAAAAATCATGAGTAATCTCAATTTCACCTTTGTCCATTTTACCCAATAATATCCGCGATTGGGAGACTATATATTCGTAAAAAGTAGTTACAAAAGTTTTGGCTTTAGTATCAGTAATAGTGTCCAAATAGTTCAAATCTTGAACCTTTTGTTTGTCACTGTTGCAGAAATAAGCAATAAACTTATTGATGTGATTGGCAATAATGTATTCAGTATGTTTTTCCTCATTACCTTTCAAATTGAGTAGTTCTGCAATTTCGTGGGTTTTGTATCCCTGAGGCCTCACTTTATAGTCGTGTTTAAAAACGATGTGTTTATAAGCCAAAGAATGGGCCGTTTCCACCTTCACATTGTCGAGCCCTTTTTCAGTAAACTTTCTTTGCGCTTCCAGTTTCACCGACTTATTGAAGGCCAAGTAAAGTATTTTACTTTGCGGTGGTCTGGTTTTGGCGTATTCTATAACGGTAGAAGTTTTTCCAGAACCTGCTACTGCGTTTATTTTAATATCACCGCTTGAGTTGATGATTGCTTCTTGTTCCTTCTTTAATTTCAAGGTGTGTTAGTGTTAATTATAGTAAGTCAATAATAAATGCTTAAATAAAAAACCGAAAATAATTCCCAATAAAAAAATTAGTTAAAATTTAAAATAAGGTACAATACTCAATCTTTAATAAGCCATTACAAATAAAAGGATTTAGAATGGTTAAAACAAATCATTACACTATGAAAGCCTTAACATTAATTTACCAATAATACTCTAATGATGTAATAAAGAATGACCATTTGAATTGAAAATACTAGACTATTTCAAGTTGAAATTTTTTATAAAGACAAAGATAATTGTGGATTACTTAATATCAAACTTTACATAAATGCTAGAGTGTAGATTGATTTTTTGGAACTGAATAACACCTTTCAATTCAGGTTCAAATAGATAACCTTTATCAATATCCATTCCACCTCGAGCACCTCTTACTGATATATTACTGCTAGAATTTATTGATGATTTTTCTGTTTCTTTCACCACAAGAGCTGGGCCAGTTTGTTGCCCAATTGCTTTTAACAAATAATCTGCTTTTTCTTTGGCATTTTTGATGGCTTCTATTCTCAATTCCTTTTTCAAACTGTCCAACTTGGAATGGGTTACACGCATTATGTTTGCTTGTGTAATTTCAATTTTATCGAGTTCTGTGTATACTGCACCCACTTCTTGTGCTGTTGACAGTTTAAGAGTGTATTCTTTCTTATTGATTAAGTCATTTTTTTTCCAATTTATCTTTACCATATTAGCATTGGCATCTGATAAGGTTAATCGGTCTAAGCTGATTCCAATAGAAAGAAGCGCTTTCATCAAACTTTTCTCTTGTTCCTCAATCGTTATTTTAAGTTTATTTTCAAAACGCTCTCTTAAAACAATTTCAACATAAATCTCATCGGGTACAATCTCTTTTTCAGAACTCCCCGTCACCTCTATGTATGGGGTTTGTTCTTCTCTTGTAACAGCGGTTTGCGCCATTATGGAGTGAGTACAAAAAATGATAATTGTAATAAATAACGTTTTCATTGAATAAAATTAAATTAACATACTTTTGAGCTATCAAAATAAAACATTTAGAGATTCTATTTAGCCTCGCTAATCAATTTTTCAGCCATTTTAACGTAATCGTCATTTTTAGCTTCTTTGGCTAATTCAATTACTTTTTGAGCTGATGCTGTAGCCGCTTTTTTGTCGCCCGACTTTAATTCAATTTTAGCTTTTAATAAAGCAACCCAATATGCTTTAGGATTTTGATCAACAGCTTTGCTAATCCATTCTAAAGCTTTAACCATGTCTTTGTTGTTCTCGTAATAATAAGATGCGGCTTGGTAATATGGTTTGCTATCTACGTTCATTGCTTTGTCAATAGAACCCATAATCACTTGGTCTATCTCGGCAACAACATTGAATGAAATTTTAGTTTTTTCCCAAGTTAATTCAATAGCGCATGAACTTGCTTGAATGTTTGCAACATTTACAGTAAAAGTTTCAACATGGTCATTCATGTTTACCACAGGCACTGTGAATCTGATTAATTCGTTTTCTTGTTTGTAGTCATTCACATTACCACCTAATTTTAGGTCTTTGTAAATCAAAACTTCCCAATTGTCTTTATTAGGAATGGTGTAAATCGCATAAGTACCTGCAGGAACGTCTTTTCCTTGAATTTTTACATTTTCACCAAACGTCATTTTAGTAGCGCCATTGGCACCTGTTCTCCATATTTTTCCAAAAGGAACTACATCACCAAAAACAGTTCTGCCTTTGGCACTTGGTCTGTAATATTCTATGCTGATGTCTGTTAATGCAAAACCTTGTTTTAATGTTTGCATAGGACTAGAGGTTGGTGTTTTCAAAGCTTGTGAAAATAAAACTTGAGTTGAACTCATTAGTAAGGTTAAAAATAATAAGGTTGATTTCATAATCACAATATTAAGCCATTAATGCTAAAAATACAAAGGTAAAATTGGTATAAAATTTATGTATTTTTGAAACGATGTTAAAAACACGATTAAACGAACATCTTATTGAGGTAGGTTGCGACGAAGCTGGAAGAGGTTGTTTGGCAGGCCCTGTTTTTGCTGCAGCGGTTATCATTCCTGAGGGTGTAAAACTCAACTTAATTAACGATTCTAAGCAATTGTCTGAAAAAAAAAGAGTCTTACTAAGGCAGCAAATTGAAGCTGAGTGTGTTTGGGCTGTGGCAGCTGTTTATCAAAAAGAAATAGACTCAATAAACATACTGAATGCATCCATTAAAGCGATGATGTTGGCTATTGACCAAATTAAGAGTCCATTTGAACACATTGTTATAGATGGCAACCGTTTTAAACCTTACAAGGATATTCCATATACAACGGTGGTAAAAGGGGATTCAAAAATCAAATCGATAGCAGCTGCATCGGTATTGGCAAAAACCCATCGTGACGATTATATGTCACTTATATCAAAAGAATTTCCTGAATACCAATGGACAAAAAACAAAGGTTATCCAACCATGGAACATCGAGATGCCATTCGCAAAATAGGGCCTTGTATCCATCACAGAATGTCTTTTACTTTATTGCCACAGCAATTAACGCTTGGGTTGTAATGTTTAGAATAACATCGTTAAACCACCAATCAAGTTAAACCCAAGAACCTGGTAATTATACCATCTTTGGTAACGTGTTGACATGATATTATTAGCTTGAACAAACAATGAAATCTTCTTTTTAAATTTAAAATCTATACCTGCAGAAAGGTCAAAAAAGGCATCAATTTTACTATCTGTCTTGGTTGCTTCTGTCAATCCAGTTCTTTGTTGTTGAGAACCCATTGCTACAAAATCAAGGTGAGGATAAATTTTGTTTTTAATGTTCATTTTCAAGTTAACTTTAGCATCCACATCAGGCATTTGCCAAGCAGCAGCTTCCCTGTTTACAGAGTAATTGTAGAAATTTCCTAAAACGCCAATTCTGAACTTTTCACTAAAACTGTAGTTAAAGGCTCCTGAAAATTTAACAATATTAACTTGTCTAAAGATGGTAGTGAAAGCGTTTAGTCGAGGAACTGAATCATAACGAGTCACAAACAAAGGCATATTAGAAATGTCTGTATAATTTATCTCAAATAAGGCATCGGCACTTGAACCCACTTTAGCTGAAATACCGGCATACAATCTTACATTATCAAAAGTATTCGTAAGGTCATATCGGTTAACAAAAGGATTGGTATTAATTAGGTTGCGAACTGATTGTTGGTGATATCTTCCATCAATTCCTCCGAATAGATTGGCAACATCTTTAATTAAAGGATAAGTCACTTTAATGACAGGATTTATAAAAGGTTGTGCAGTATCGTTTCCGTTGAAAAAAATGGTTGAGTTGAACCCTACTGAGAATTTCAAATCATCGTAAACGAAGTCAAACCTTGGATCAACTTGAATAAATAAACGCTTAAACGTGTTACTAGTATCAAGTTTAGTAGTCATGTAGTTTAGCCCTAATTGAGCACTCAAAACGCCATTTTGCAAATCGTTAAAATTAGAGATTGAACTGTAAATATTGGATTTAACAGCATAATTGGTTTCTCTTACTTGGTCAATTTGAAATTGGTTAAAGTTAAAAGAGGAACGGTGTTTTACTTTGTTTTTAGAATTAGGGGTGCTGTTAAAATAAGCTAGGGCATCAAAATTCTTAATTCTACGTTTTAGGTCATTTCGAGTTAGGTCGAGCGTGTCATTAAAACCAAAGAAATTATAATCATTTTGATTGAATGAAAGTTCCATCCCAAGTTCACCCACTCGGCTGTAGGTTCTTAGATAGGCTTTAGCATTGTGATCGGTAAAATCCGCAAAACCCTTGTTTAGATGAGAATTGGTCTGCAAAAATTTATAATGAGCCCCATAACTGTATTTTTCATCCTTTTTGTTGTTAAAATAGAGTTCGGCCAAAGGCGTTTTGTAGTTACCATAACCTAATTTTACATAACTTGAAGGGTATTCAAATGTTTCTTTTTTAAAGAAATCAGCAGCTGGAATTGGATTTACAATTTTGGGAGTCTCCACTTGCTTGCTTGGAATTTGGTATGTGTAGTTAGGTGATTGT
>JBIPNH010000132.1:0-6010 GCA_044373665.1 Bacteroidia bacterium | reverse complement strand
TGCATTGTATTCTTTTTTGAATGACGATTGCTCTACATGTGGGAAATGAGCCAATATTTGCATGTAAAAATCTCTCCAAATCAATTCATTCAACCATTTTTCGCTGATTGATTTGGCTTTGTATGCTTTTTCTCTAATAGAAATGGTGCCAAATCTAAAGTGTAAACTCAGTTTGCTAGTGCCTTCTATAGATGGAATGTCGCGGTTTTTTTCGTAATTCTGAAGAACTGTAACTTTGCTCGTTTTGGCAGGAAAATGAAAGGTTTGCGCTTTAAATCCCATTGATTCTAATGGAATAAGTGGAGACGGGCTTAATGGTGCAAAGTGATGCTGTAATGTTTCACTTGGACAGTTTTGAATTGGGGAATTAGCAAATGCTATTTTCCACTTTTTGGAATAAGGCGTATAAACGGTGTATGGCTTTCCATCGTCTTTCAATACTTCATCATATTCAAAAACACACTGATCTTTGAAGGTGTAAAATCCAATGTTGTGTGACTCCAATAGTTGTTTTGTGTTGTTGTCCCTTTTAAGTGCGTATGGCTCAAAATCGCGATTGCAATACACATTTTCAATGTCAAATTCTTTTGTCCATTTTTCCCAAACAGTATGCGGGTCGCCATATTCCACTAAAAAATCGCTACCTAGTTCATTTAACTGTTTTTTTAATTCAGTTATTTCTTGGTGAATGAATTGAACACGAAGGTCATTAGGTTTTTCGAGTTTATCTAAAATTTGCTTGTCAAATATAAAGACTGGTATAACATTGTTGTGTTCTTTTAATGCCTCATACAAAGCATGGTTGTCGTTCAATCTTAAATCGCGCCTAAACCAAACCAGATTAACTTTCTTTTTCATATAAATTTTGAAGAGCGTTATCTAAATAGGGGAATTTGAACTGAAATCCTGTGGCAACTATTTTTTCAGATGATACATTTTGGGAGCTTAAAAGTAACAAATGCCTTTCTTTGCCAAAAATGAGTTTAAGCATAAACACAGGAATATTGGGGGCAAGTAAAGGACGGTTTAAAAGTTTGGCAACTCCTTTGGTTATGCTTGTAATACTCTCAGGATTCGGTGCTGTACCGTTGAAAGTTCCTGACAGTTTTTGTTCCATGGTCCATATAAATAAATCACACAAGTCGTCAATATGAATCCAACTAATTGTTTGTTTACCATTGCCCGGTATTGCGCCGGCAAAGTAGGAGATAGGCGTACTCAATTGTTTTAAAAAACCGCCTTTTGTACTCAACACAATGCCTATTCTTATGATGGTTACAGGGATATTAAGTGTTTGAAAAGGGGCTGTGCTTTGTTCCCATTTTTCAACCAAATCTGAAATAAAACCAGAGCCTTTTGTGGATGTTTCGTTTAATTTATCTGAACAAATGTTAGGATAATAACCCGTTGCAGATGCCGTTATAAATTGTTGAATATTAATATTGTGTGTTTTAATATGGTCGAATAAGCAAGAGATAGCCTTGGTTCTGCTCTCTTCAAGTTCTATTTTTCGGGAATCAGTAAAGTTTTTATCAAAAATACCTTGACCAGAAAAGTTAATAATGACATCCACATTGTTGAAGGCATTACTATCAATGTAGGATTCACTTGGATTCCAATAATAGATATCCTTAGAATTCGTTTTACTTTTTTGTGTGGTCAGTAAAACAATTTCATGTTTTTTTTGTTTAAGTTTCAGAATTAATTTTGAACCAATTAATCCTGTGCCTCCGCAAATTAGGATTTTAGACATTTAACAATAATAACACAAAGAATAATAATAAGTTTTACATATCGTGAAAAAAGGAAAAAGTGAATTTAGAAATAAACTCTTTATTAAGGATTTAGAGAACATAACGGGTATCAAAGCGCATACCATTCGTATATGGGAACAAAGGTATAAACTTATTGAACCACACAGAACAGATACCGGTATTCGTTATTATGATGAGGACCAATTAAGATTGATTCTAAATGTGTCTATATTGAACAACAATGGGTTCAAAATTTCTAAAATTGCTGAAATGTCTTTGGAAGAAATTTATGACAAATGCCAACAATTGTCTGAGAGTGTTTCTAAGTATGATGGTCAAATTCAATCGTTAATCAGTACGATGATGACTTTTGATGAGAAGGAATTTAATAAGATTTTGTCCATCAATATATTGAAAATGGGGATTGAAGAAACCATGATTCAGGTGGTGTTTCCATTTATGGATCAAATTGGCTTATTGTGGCTTTCGGGTTCTATTCACCCTGCCCATGAGCATTTTATTTCCAACTTAATCAGACAAAGGTTACATGTTGCCATCGATAATTTGAATTACAGCGTTACCAGTGAGTCGCGCAAGTTTTTAGTTTTTGTTCCTACCGGAGAAAATCACGACATCAGTATCATGTTTGCCAATTATGTGTTGCGTTCCAGAGGTCACGAGGTGATTTACTTGGGAACACAAACACCTTTCGAGGATTTGTACACCATTTTTGACATGCGCAAACCTGATTTTATATTCAGTATTATAACGGCATTAAACAGTAATGTCAGTATCCAAACCTTTATTAATAATTTAGGAAAACATTGGAAAGACACAGAAATACTCCTTTCAGGTAATCAAATTATCAATAGAAAAGACTTGAAAATTCCTGAAAATGTGAATGTATTAAACAGTCCAATGGCTTTATTTGATTTTTTAGACCAGTTGAAAGACAATTTAAAATACAAAAAAACGATTCAAAACTTTTCATCCAAAAAGTAATACAAAACGAATTTCAACAAAAAAGCCTCGATAAATCGAGGCTTTTTCTCTTTGTGCCCAGGACCGGAGTCGAACCGGTACGGGGGTGAACCCACAGGTGTTTGAGACCAGCGCGTCTACCAATTCCGCCACCTGGGCATCGGTTTCCTTTTTTAAAGGAGTGCAAAAGTATTAATTAAAACAGTTGTAACAAAATTTTTTTTTATAATTTGTTAATTCATTGTCTGTGATTGCCCATTTAAAGTCTTTATTTTTGCAACATGAATGTTTTAGTTTTAGGAAGTGGCGGTAGAGAACATGTCTTTGCATCCAAAATAAGTCAAAGTAAACTTTGTAATAATTTGTACGTTGCACCCGGAAATGCAGGGACTTTGTTGTGCGCAAACAATGTAGCCATATCTCCACTCGATTTTGAGGCTATTAAAACCTTCTGTTTGGACAAACAAATTGATTTGATTTTGCCCGGTAATGAAGATCCCCTTGTGGCTGGTATTGTCGATTTTGTAAAAAATGACAGTCAAATTAGTCATATTCACATCGTTGGTCCCTATAAAAATGGGGCCATTATCGAAGGAAGTAAGGATTTTTCTAAAGCTTTTATGAAGAAATACAACATTCCAACTGCGGCCTATTTAACTGTAACCAATCAAAATTTGGAGGAAGGTATCGCTTTTTTAAAATCCATGAAAGCCCCTTATGTATTGAAAGCCGATGGTTTGGCTGCCGGCAAAGGCGTATTGATTGAGTTGGAACTTGAAACCGCTATCAGTGCTTTAAAGGATATTTTGGGTGGTAAATTTGGCGAAGCTGGTAATAAAGTGGTCATTGAAGAGTTTTTGGACGGCATCGAATTAAGCAGTTTCGTGTTGACAGATGGTCAAACTTATAAAATATTGCCCGAAGCAAAAGATTATAAAAGAATAGGTGAGGGAGATAAAGGCCTCAATACAGGTGGAATGGGTGCCGTTTCTCCGGTGCCGTTTGCCAATAAAGCTTTTATGGAAAAGGTGGAACAACAAGTCATTATTCCAACAATTGAGGGTTTTAAAAGTGAAAACATCGATTACAGAGGCTTTGTGTTTATTGGTTTAATGAATGTGGGTGGCGAACCTAAAGTGATAGAATACAATTGCCGTATGGGCGACCCTGAAACCGAAGTCGTTATTCACCGCCTACAAAATGATTTCCTAGAATTGTTGTTGTCTGTTTTAAATCAAGCGTTAAATACAGTTGAGTTGCAAGTCAGTGAAGAAGTGGCAGCTACGGTCTTTATGGTTTCGGGTGGATATCCTGAGGTTTTTGAAAAAGGATTTGAAATTGAAAATTTAGACAAAGTAACAGATTCTATGGTGTATCATGCTGGCACAAAACAACAAGGTGATAAAGTGCTCACCAATGGAGGACGGGTGTTGGCATTAACATCTACAGCCTTAACAATGCAAGAGGCTATAGAAAAATCAATGAAAGCGGCAGAAATAATAGACTATCAAAACAAATATTATAGAAAAGACATTGGAGACGATTTAAGAAAATACAATGAACAAATTTAAAAACGAACACAGAAGAAAGCGATTAGCGACTCGAATTGTAAATTACTTTTTGCGAGGATTGTTGATAGGGATTCCCCTAGCAGCTACACTTGCGGGTATCATATGGCTGTTTAATACCATTGATGGTTTGCTAGGCCGAGACCATGTCCCAGGACTTGGAGTGGTCATTGTATTTGGTACAATTTTGTTGATTGGGATGATTGGTTCAAGTGTCATATTGCAACCATTTATCAGTTGGTTTGATGAGTGGCTCGAAAGAACACCTGGAGTTAAGTTTCTGTATTCCTCTGTTAAAGATATTGTAGGTGCCTTTGTGGGAGAGAAAAAGAAATTCTCTAAACCTGTTATGGTAGAAATGAATGGGGAAGGGATTTATAAAATAGGTTTTGTGACTATTAAAGATTTAACAAAAATAAATATGGAAGGCTATTCAGGTGTGTATTTCCCTAAATCGTACGGATTTTTAGGTGACTTGTATTTGGTAGATAATAAAAAGATAAAACCACTTGATGCCAATCCAACGATGGTGTTTAAGATGATTGTTTCTGGCGGCGTAACTGGTTTCGAAGGTCAAGACGCTTAAACCACTCATACAATCCAATGTTCATTAACAACAAAGTCATGTTGTAGAAAAAATCTTCTACTGGAATCGTTCCTATTCTAATATTCATCGTTTCTAAATTGTTATAAACCACGACTGGTTTTGAGGTTAATATTCCATTAACGATAAACATAGGAATAATAGAAATAGCAAAAGCAAAGAAAAACCAACTCATGTATCGTCTTTTAATAATGACAAGATGAGTGCCTAGCATGAAACTCAAAATAAGGCAGGTAATACCTGTATACAATCTATCGTTGAACCAATAAAGCATTGAAACGGTAATGCCAAAAGCCAATAAAGTAAACCATCGGTAAAGTTTTTCAAAAACTTCGCTTCTGCCTATGTAGGCTATTAAACACTCGTAGATAAAAAGGCATGCGTAAGGAACCGTAATGAAAAACAGTACCTCTTCAATGGGGATGTCTCCAATAAAATAACCTGTTAGATGGAGGGAATTAAATCCCCAAACGTTCATGTCAGTAAACCATTGGTCCCATATCAAGAAGAATGTACCTGTAATTAATGCTGCCGGAAATAGATACTTGTAATTCTTGTAAAAAGCAACCTTTTTATCGAACGAGAGAAGAACAGGGAACAATACAGTCCCTATGTTTAACCATAAATATAAATTATTCATTAATCGATTTATTGTATCCAAAAGCTGCGCCATAAACACTAAGTTTTTTACGCAAAATTCTTTTAGCTACAAATATACGAGTTTTAACAGTTCCAATTGGAATATTTAACTCATCGGCAATTTCATGGTATTTAAAACCTTCAATGTTTAACATGAAAGTCACTTTAAGATCGGTCGGAAGCGCTTTAATAGCCACTTCTAAGTCCTTTCTAATGAAATTAAGTTCGCCTTGATTTTCTGTTTTGTGGGTAGGGATGTCCAAGAAGTAGGTGTTGTCTGTAGCATCTAAGAAAGTATTTCTTTTAACCATACGACGGTAGTTGTTAATGAAACTGTTTTTCATGATAGTAAATAACCAACCTTTAAAGTTAGTACCTTCTGTAAACTTGTCTTGATATCTTAATGCTTTTAAGACAGTATCTTGAACTAAATCATTTGCATCTTCAATGTTTCTTGTAAGTTG
>JBIPNH010000131.1:0-6037 GCA_044373665.1 Bacteroidia bacterium | reverse complement strand
CTATTAACCAATAACACTTAACTATTAACTATTAACCAAGAACTATTAACCCTTAACTAATCCACTTCGTGGTAATTCAAATCCTTACTAAAGGTTTCTTTCATGAGGTATAAAGAGAGAAGTGCTATTAACAAACAAACACTTCCTACAATGATTGCTGCATTTTGGGCACTCATGCTTTCACTTAATAATTTGAAAGAAACGGTGATTGGAACGACACTGAATCTTACAAAATTAGGAACCGTATTGGTAACAGTGCTTCTGATATTGGTACCAAAATTTTCGGAAGCCACTTGAACAAACAATGCCCAATAACCAGTGCCAATACCAAGCAACAAACAACTTATTTTGAACTGATTGAAACTTTGTACAGGCGTGTTTAGGTAATAAAGTATGAGCACAACGGACAAAAACAGATAAATGTAAATGACTTTTTTTCTGCTTTTTAAAAGTTGACTCAATACACCACTTAACACATCTCCGGCACTTAAGCCAATGTATGTAAACATGACCGCTGCACCTAACATTTCTTTGGTGTTAATACCTGCAACTGTTATGAATCGAGGGGATAAATTAATTAAAACGCCAATCATAAACCAAATAGGAACGCCTATCGCTATTGATTTAAGATACAAAAAAGCACGTTCTTTGGTTTTAAATAACATAAAGAAATTACCTCTCGAAATAGATTTGTCTGTTTTTAACTGACTGTACATGCCTGACTCAAAGGCCCCTGCTCTTAACAATAAAAGCGCTAATCCTAGTCCGCCACCCAAAAAATAAGCGGTTTGCCAAGGCACAATTTTACCAACAAAAGCAGCAAATACTGCCCCTAAAGCGCCAAATGACACTATAATCATGGTGCCAATTCCTCTTTTTTCTTTGGACATCGTTTCACTAACCAAGGTAATACCGGCTCCTAATTCGCCTGCCAATCCTATACCTGCAATAAATCTACAAAGGGTGTATTGCTCGATATTCGTTACCAAACCATTGGCGATATTGGCTAATGAATACATTAATATTGAACCAAATAAAACAGAAATTCTGCCTTTTTTGTCCCCTAAAATCCCCCACAATAAACCGCCCAATAACATGCCAAACATTTGCCAATTGAATAAGGAAATTTCGTATGATTTGTACAATTCACCACTAATTCCTATGGCAGCCAAACTGGTTTCTTTGACTACGTTAAACAATATAAGGTCATAAATGTCAACAAAGTAACCTAGGGCTGCAATAATGACAATTAAATAGGTTTTATTATTGCTTTTCATGATTAAAAACTAGTGCTCAATGTCAATCTAGCGCCACTGAATGCAGGTTCCACACGACAAATACCACCGGTGCAGTTAACGCCTTCTACTTGTTTAATATAGGCCAATGTAACTACAGTTGGGCCATCTGTGTATCCAACAAAACCACTGTAATAGTGGATGATTTCTGAAGGAATAATGCTTGATGGAGAACGTTGAGGGACAGTATTTACCATGTCTCCAATACTAAAACTCCAATGTGGTGCATGGTTTATTTCAATAATTGCATTGGCAAAACTTCCTAAATCTTGTTTAGTTTCCAAATATTGGGCTTCAATTCTTAAGGATGTTTTTGGCGAAATTTTGTAAGTATATTCAACAAAAGGTGTAATTGTTTGAACGTCTTTGTATGAGGTATCTTTTTGTTCATAACGCTGTTGGTCGTAATAAATAGATTGTGCCCCAAATTTAATTTTTGACTTTTTATTAATTTTGTGTTGTACTTCTATGTAACGTTCGCTAAACAAATGCTTTGGATTTCCATTGATATCACCATTTGTTTTTAAACTATTAACTCTAGAATAATTGAACGAAAAAGTAGTGCCTCGTTTGGGTGTAAAAACCAAATCAGCTTGATAAGCCTCTTCTCCCAAAAACTGTGTAACAGCATTGTATCGGGCAAGCAATCGGTAGGTATTTTGTTTGGTAATGGAAGGCAAATAAGCAATTAATCCATTGTTAAGGGTTTCGAATGGAGAGGTTCTAAACGAGAAGTTTTCTATTCTTTTGTATTGAAGATTGGCTCCAAATGAAATTCTTTTTTTGGAACCTAAACCTGCTTTTGAATAACTTAAAGTATTATAAATAATATTACCATCTCGGTTCAAAAGCAAACTAGCATCTTGGTTGAAAATAGCTTCTTTTGTTTTGAATAAATATTCAGAATAAAATTTAAAATCTTTGTAGCCAATATCTGCATATCCATTAAATGCATAAGTATTGTATTTAGGAATAAATCGGGTTTCTAGTGATTGAGAGTTAATGAAAGTAGCCACATTGTTCATGGAATTTTGGTCGAGCGTTCTGTTAACAATCGAAGAGCCTAAGTTTAAACGAACATTTTTGATTTTAGTATTGTACTCCGCATTAAATCCTTTAATCGCTTCGGGAGCAACGCCAAAACGGTCGCCCGAAAAAATATTTCCTTTTTGCTGACCGGCAAAACCTTTAATAGACAAATTTTTATAATTGTATTTAACCCTCAAACCTTGAACCGCATAGTCGATGCCTATTAATCTGTCTTCGTAAGCACGAAAAATCATACCTGTGCCAAATTGGTCGTAAAAATGCCCAACTGTAATGTTTAAGTTCCTTATAGATTTGGAAGCTTGCCAAAAACCGACCCCTTGTTTGTTGTATACACTGACTGGGTTTAGCAAAGGCGAGTTATTGAACATGTCATACCTTAATGAGAAACTATAACCCTTTAGGTCGTAGTTAAGAAAAAGCCAAGCATCGGCGCTCGACTTGTATTTGTTGTAAACCTCTGTTGTAGCGCCAATTTTTTCATCCCGATCATACGCTTGAACATTACCCATAAAATTCCCCGAAAACTTACCTTTGTCGTCATTTTGGGCAAAAGTTGAAGAAAAACAGACAATAAATACAAAAACAATTAGATATCTCATTGAAGGTTCGAAAATAAGACAAATTCAATTATTACGAAAATTTGTTTAATAATTGCTATCAATAGTTGATATATTTGCATTCAAATGAAAAAGCTTTCTTTGTTTATTATGTTGGGATTTGGCGTATTATGTGCTCAGGAAAGTAAAACCAAATGGGGCTTGATGGTTTCGCCAGAAATAAAACACAGACTCTTAAATTTTGTCCCCTCCAAAGGTTTCAGAGCTAATGAAAACCTTGGATTAGGAGTTTCATTGGGATTAGTTAGTATAAAAAATATTTTACCGAAAACTGAGTTTGAATATGGCGTTCTTTTTGTAAATAAAGGATATAGAACTCAATTTGAAAGAATATTTGGAGACCAAATAGACCCTATTAATGGCATTATCGGCAATCCACAAAAGGTAACATTAAAATACAATTACAACTATCTGACATTGCCAATTAAATTGAATTGGTATGTAGATGATGATTATTTTATTTCATTTGGATTGCAGCCTGAAGTTTTATTGAGTGCAAATAGAAAAACAGTTTTCCCTGATTCAAAAAGTAGAACAAAAATTGGAAACATAAAGCCTGTGAATACTTCTTTTTTACTGAGTGGAGGCAAAGTGTTTAATATTAATAAATTCTCATTTAGAATTGAGCCAACATTGCAGTTTGGATTAATAAACATCCACAAAAGAACTGTATTAGCCGGTAAAGAAAGTGAGTATTTATTCAATGTTGGATTGGCAACCAAATGGTTTTTGAATTAGATGTTTTAGCTACAATAAGTAGAACTTTAACTTAGCTTATAAAACATATTCATTCATTGTTTTAAATCAATATTCTAAAATCCAAAATCTGCGTTCTACAATCTGCGTTCTGCAATCTGCATTCTACAATCTAAATTCTGCAATCTGCAATCTGCCTTGTACATTCTGTGTTCTAAAATCTGCATTCTGCATTCTACGTTCTAAAATCTGCATTCTACATTCTGCGTTCTAAAATCTGCATTCTAAAATCTAAATTCTGCGTTCTGCGTTCTAAAATCTAATTTCAGGTTTCAAAAAAATCGAAAATCAAAAATAAAAAATCAAAAATACCCGTTTGTCCCATAATTGTCCACATTGCTTTTATATCGTTGCGAAATAAAGTAATTTTGCCAAATTTTAATCTTCTAATATGCCAAAAGACAATTCCATAAAGTCAGTTTTAATAATCGGTAGCGGTCCCATTATCATCGGTCAAGCGTGTGAGTTTGACTATTCCGGTAGTCAGGCTGCTCGTTCACTCAGAGAAGAGGGAATAGAGGTTTCGCTTATCAACAGCAATCCTGCTACAATTATGACTGACAAAGTAACCGCAGACCATGTTTATTTGTGGCCATTAAATTGTCAAAGTATCGAAAAAATATTACAAGAACGTCAAATAGATGCGGTTTTACCTACTATGGGTGGTCAAACGGCTTTGAATTTATGCATTGAAGCAGAAGATTTAGGCATTTGGGAAAAATACAATGTTAGAATCATAGGTGTAGATACAGCTGCTATTCAAAAAACTGAAAACAGAGAGTTGTTCAGACGATTAATGATAGACATTGGAATAGGTGTAGCAACTTCTGAAACTGCAAATTCATACTTAGAAGGCAAAGAAATTGCGCAGCGTATTGGTTATCCTTTGGTTATTCGTCCATCTTTTACCCTAGGAGGAACGGGTGGTGGTTTCGTTAATAACAAAAGTGAGTTAGATGAAAAATTAAGAATCGGATTAGAAGCCTCTCCTACCCATGAAGTCCTTGTAGAACAAGCCGTTTTGGGTTGGAAAGAATATGAATTAGAATTGTTGAGAGACAATAAAAATGACATCGCTGTAATCTGTACCATTGAAAATTTAGACCCAATGGGAATACACACAGGTGACAGTATTACGATTGCCCCTGCTATGACTTTGAGCGACACCTGTTACCAAAACATGCGTAATATGGCTTTCAAAATGATGCGCAGTATTGGCAACTTTGCGGGTGGCTGTAACGTACAGTTTGCTGTTAATCCCGACAATGAAGAAATCATCGCTATCGAAATTAACCCAAGGGTTTCGCGTTCATCTGCATTGGCTAGTAAAGCAACGGGATATCCCATTGCTAAAATTGCTGCCAAATTAGCAATAGGATATAACTTGGATGAGTTAAAAAATCCAGTGACCAAAACAACGTCCGCTTTTTTTGAACCAGCTATCGACTATGTGATTATTAAAATACCAAGATGGAATTTTGATAAATTCAAAGGAGCTGACAAATCATTAGGATTGCAAATGAAATCGGTTGGTGAGGTAATGGCAATAGGAAGAAGTTTTCAGGAAGCCTTACAAAAAGCTTGTCAATCATTGGAAATAAGAAAACATGGTTTGGGCGCCGATGGAACTGGCACTAGAAATTTAGAAGAAATTGTTCACAGTTTGGAATTCCCTAGTTGGGACCGATTGTTCCATTTAAAAGATGCTTTAGAAATGGGTGTACCTATTTCTTCAGTGCAAAAATTAACAAGAATTGACCGTTGGTATTTGGAGCAAATAGCGGATTTGGTAAAAACAGAAAAAGAGATTCGTAAATTCACTTTAGACACGTTGCCACAATCACTAATCAGAACAGCCAAACAAAAAGGATACAGTGATTATCAAATAGCCTTTTTGCTTAAAAATTGTAATGAAGATGACGTTTACGAAAAGCGTAAAGCAATGGGTATTCGCAGAACCTATAAAATGGTTGATACTTGCGCTGCTGAGTTTCCTTCGCCAACCAATTATTTTTACTCTTGTTTTGAGGCTGAGAATGAAAGCGTGAGATCAGACAAAAAGAAAATCGTTGTATTAGGAAGTGGCCCTAACAGAATAGGTCAAGGCATAGAGTTTGACTACAGTTGTGTTCACGGCTTATTGGCTGCCAAAGAAACAGGATTTGAAGCCATAATGGTTAACTGCAATCCAGAAACGGTCTCTACCGATTTTGACATGGCGAATAAATTGTATTTTGAACCGGTATATTGGGAACATTTGTGGGAGATTATAGAACACGAACAACCTGAAGGGGTTATTGTGCAATTAGGCGGACAAAC
>JBIPNH010000002.1:0-75845 GCA_044373665.1 Bacteroidia bacterium | reverse complement strand
GGTTACAAATACCGAGTTGATATACAAATCGTAAACCTTATTGTAGGTTTTAACCACAATTGTATTTTCGGATTTGGTAATTACCGAGGGCAACTTAACCCAAGAATTGCCTGAAGAATGAATCGCAACTTGCTTGTCTTTGTTTAACCTTAAAATTCTGAATTCTCTTTTTTGATTAATCTCAACTAAAATACCTCCACTACTTTCAGAAGAAGCCATCATTAACACACCTGCACTCTGTTTTTTATTGTTGTGTTGACCAAACATAACATTACATTCCAACTGAAAGGAACTGTATATATCTGTAGTTGAAGGCAAAAGGTAATATCCAGATTTTTTTGAGCGCCTAAATAACTCATAGTAACCATTTTGACCTAAAAATAAGTTGTCAGTATTAAAGGTTGTATTCCATTTATCGGTATTGTCAAATTGTTCGTTGAAAACGGTCTTTTTGAACTCTTTATTCACTTCTTGCCCAAATGCAGAAAAACACCACAAATAAATTAAAAATAGAAATAATTTCTTCATCTTTGCACTTGCTTAATTTAAAAAAGCAAAGTTAATATTATTTATGACAAAGAACGTGTGTTTTAATTTTTTGTTCCTTACCACTGTAATTCTGCTACTTAACAGTTGCGAAAATGATTTGGATGTTTTATCAGATTACGAAGAAAACGCTTCTGTTTATGGTATTTTGGATCCCTCACAAGCGACACAATACATCAAAATCAACAAAGTTTTTACCAACCCAAATGCCAAAGCTTCTGATGTTGCCAAAATTTCAGATTCACTCTTTTTCGACTCCCTTACTCCATTTATTATTGAACAAGAAACCGGCCGAAGAATCCCATTATACAAAGTGAGTAACTTACCCAAAGACAGTGGTTATTTCGCCAATGCTCCCAATTATTTATACGCAACGAATGATCGTATTTATCCTAGAAACCCTTTCAACCAAAATCAAAACTACAGTTATCGCATAGAGTTTGTACTTCCCACTTCAAAGAAAAAAATAAGTGCAAGCACTAACATTGTAAGAGACTTTTTTATCCAATCGCCCATATCACCTAATCCATTAATTCCTAGGTCCATTAATTTCCCGACCAATGCCAATGTGCAATTAAGATTTTTGTCTCCATTAAACGGCAAGGTATTCGATGCTTTTTTTAACATCAACTATGTGGAGATTAACAAAGCCGACACCAATATAAAGGCGTTTAAAACAATTAAATGGAAAATATTGAGATCTTACCGCACCACAGCAGACAAAGGAAACGAGCAAATTACTTCAATCATTCCGGGCATTAGTTTTTACAATGTACTTCTTAATGACATAAAAGTAGATGCAAGTGTTTACAGAGAATTTTTACCATGTAGTATGGAAATAGTAGGTGGCAATATCGAAATAGACAATTACATACAATCTTCGTCACCCTCAATAGGAATTGTACAAAAACAAGCAGAGTACAGCAATATCCAAAATGGTATTGGTATTTTTGGTTCTAGATTTTCCATATTTTTGGACCGAATTGCATTATCAAGTACTACCAGAGGATTAGTTGCAAATAGCAACGACTATAGGCAGCTTGGATTCGTAAGATAAGCCTTTGTAAAAACCTCTTTCATTCTTCAATTAAAGGACTTTTTGACACTTTTTGTGACAGAAAAGAAGTCACTTTTGTACAAGAGTTGAACTTTTGTCATAGAAAGTGGACTGGCATTTTATTTGAAACAAACACACTATAAAAAGACGAAAAAAATAATTTTTATGAGTAAAATAATTGGAATTGACTTAGGAACCACAAACAGTTGTGTTTCCGTAATGGAAGGAAACGAGCCTGTTGTAATAGCCAACAGTGAAGGAAAACGCACTACCCCTTCAGTAGTGGGATTTATGAAAGATGGTGAGCGTAAAATTGGTGACCCTGCAAAACGTCAGGCTATTACCAATCCACGTAACACTATATTCTCTATCAAACGTTTTATGGGTAACAACTTCGACCAAGTTGTAGCAGAAACAGGTAGAGTGCCTTACGAGGTAGTAAAAGGTGACAACAACACACCACGTGTAAAAATAGATGACAGACTTTACACTCCTCAAGAAATCAGTGCAATGATTTTGCAAAAAATGAAAAAAACAGCAGAAGATTACTTAGGAACTGAAGTAAAAGAAGCTGTAATTACAGTTCCTGCCTATTTTAATGATGCACAACGTCAGGCTACTAAAGAAGCTGGTGAAATTGCTGGTTTAACAGTTAGACGTATTATCAACGAACCAACTGCCGCTGCTTTGGCTTACGGATTAGACAAGAAAAATGCTGAAATGAAAATTGTGGTTTTCGACTGCGGTGGAGGAACACATGACGTATCAGTATTAGAATTAGGTGATGGCGTATTTGAAGTAAAAGCGACAGATGGTGACACTCACTTAGGTGGTGATGATTTTGACCAAAAAATTATTGATTGGTTAGTTCAAGAGTTTAAAGATGAAAACGGAGGCTTAGACATAAGCAAAGATCCAATGGCATTACAACGTTTGAAAGAATCAGCTGAAAAAGCAAAAATTGAATTGTCAAGCACCACTTCAACAGAAATTAACTTGCCATACATTATGCCGGTAGATGGTATTCCAAAACACTTGGTAAGATCATTGTCTAAAGCAAAATTCGAACAATTGGTTGATGATTTAGTTCAAAGAACAATTGCTCCATGTAAATCGGCCCTTAAAAATGCTGGATTAACTGTTAATGATATTCAAGAAGTAATATTAGTAGGTGGTAGCACACGTATTCCTGCGGTTCAAGCAGCTGTAGAGAAATTCTTTGGCAAAACACCTTCAAAAGGAGTAAATCCTGACGAGGTTGTTGCTTTAGGTGCAGCTATTCAAGGTGGTGTATTAACTGGTGAAGTAAAAGATGTATTGTTGCTAGATGTTACGCCTTTAAGCTTAGGTATTGAAACTTATGGTGGTGTAATGACCAAATTAATTGAGTCAAACACAACTATTCCAACCAAAAAAAGTGAAACATTCAGTACTGCAAGTGACAATCAACCAAGTGTACAAATGCACGTATTACAAGGTGAGCGCCCTATGGCAAAAGACAACAGAACCATTGGTATGTTTAATTTGGATGGTATTCCATCAGCACCAAGAGGTGTTCCTCAAATTGAAGTTACTTTTGATATTGATGCTAACGGTATCTTAAATGTTAGTGCTAAAGACAAAGGAACTGGCAAAGAACAAAAAATCAGAATTGAAAGTTCATCTGGGTTGAGCAAAGAAGAAATAGAGAAAATGAAAAAAGAAGCAGAGGCAAATGCTGAAGCGGACCAAAAAGCAAAAGAAGAAGTTGAAAAACTAAACGCTGCTGATACATTAATCTTTACTTCAGAAAAAAACATTAAAGATTATGGCGACAAACTTCCTGCTGACAAAAAACAAGCAATAGAAGACGCTTTAACTCAATTGAAAGCAGCTTACGAAAGCAGAGATGTAGCTTCATGCGACAGCGCTTCAGAAGCCCTCAACAAAGCTTGGGAAGCTGCAAGTCAAGACTTGTATGCTGCACAACAAGAAGGTCAACAAGGAACGCCTCAAAACGAAACTCCAAACAGCGACAACTCACAATCTAATGATGTTGAAGATGTAAGTTTCGAAGAAGTGAAATAACTTTTTAAGATTATATACATTGAAAAGCCCTGAAATAATATTCAGGGCTTTTTTTATGTGCCATTTTTGGTCTAGGTTTAATAATATCAATTTTATATCACACAGAAAGGACTATTTTAAAACCATTTTAAAATCTGGTGATATGATCTTAATAGATAGCATTAAAATCGTGAACCCATTGTTTTCTGGATATGCCAATCCAATCACTATTTATTTGAAATAAGAGTCTATCCCGGAATCCTAGCGATGTTTTTTTCCATCAACTTGATTTGTTCTACTACTTCTTTGCCTTTAGGGTTTAGCGCTTTGGCTTTTCTGAAATATTCTTTACCTGCTTTGTTTTGGTAACGTTGGATTTCCAAAGAACACAGTTGCAAATAAACACTTGCCAAACCTTCTTTGTCTGGAATGCCTGCTTTTACTGCTTGGACTAAAGTTAATCGAGCCTCTTTGGTTTTTCCTTGGCGCAACTGAATGAATCCTAATTGCATTAAATTAGTGCCTTTCATATCGCCTGTTAAGCTCGACTTAGTACTTAAACTTTTTCTGATATTGTCTTCGGCACTTTGCAAATCATTACCTGCCATATTCAATGTACTTTGCAACATGTAATAAGCCGAACGAATTGGTTTTATGAGTAATTTAGGGTACTTAATTTTTTTGATATACATCAGTGCATCGTCCACATTCCCTTCTTCAACAGCGTCTTTTACCAAACGCATGGTACCGATAGTAAAATGTAATGCTAAAGACAATAATGCTAAAAAGTAAAGTATCCACGCTAAAATAGGGTCACCCCAAATATGTGAAACTACGCCCAATACAATAATCAAGGCGACAACTTGTAAACGGTATAATATATAGAAATTTAGAATTTTCTTCATGGTTAATTATGTGGCGCGAATTTCATAAAAAAATAGCATTTTATTATGTTTTAATTCTATTAATTTTTTGAATACGTCCATGCGATATCTAATTTACATGAATATGCCTTAACTTTGCACCTTCTTATGTTTGAAAATAAAGGGCGAACAGAACTGAATCAATTAGGTGAATTTGGTTTAATAAAACATTTAACAAAAGACATTAAAATCCATCACCATTCCACTGTAAAAGGGGTTGGAGACGATGCTGCTGTTATTGACTTAGGGGATGCTTATCAACTGATTTCAACTGATATGTTGGTAGAGGGTTCTCATTTTGATTTAATGTACACGCCTTTGAAACATTTGGGTTACAAAGCAGTTGTTGCTAACGTTAGCGACATAGCTGCCATGAACGGCAAAGCAACCCATATTGTGGTAAGTATTGCCGTGAGTAGTAAGTTTTCATTGGAAGCCATTGAAGAATTATACATTGGACTAATGGCAGCTTGCGAAGCTTACCAAATTGATTTGGTGGGTGGTGACACCACTTCTATATCCAAAGGATTGGTGGTTAATATTACCGTATTTGGCCAAGTTTCTAAGTCGAGTGTAGCATACAGAAACGGGGTAAAAGAAGGAGATTTATTGGTTGTTTCAGGCGATTTGGGTGCAGCTTATTTGGGGTTACACGTCCTTGAACGCGAGAAAAGAATTTATCTTGAAAAACCCGATTTTCAACCTGATTTGGAAGGGAATGATTACATCATTCAACGTCAATTAAAACCAGAAGCACGCATAGACATCGTCAAACTTTTGGAACAACTCGAAATTCAACCTACCGCCATGATTGATATCAGCGATGGCTTAGCTTCTGAAATGCATCATTTGTCCGAAGCCAGTCATGTTGGGTTTACCATTTACGAAGACAAACTTCCTATCGACCCTATCGCCTACCAAAGAGCTATTGATTTTGGACTTGACCCTACTGTGGCGATGTTAAACGGTGGTGAAGATTATGAATTACTGTTTACAATTTCGCAAACTGATTACGAAAAAATAAAAGGCACTATGGAAATCAGTATTATTGGACATGCAGTGGCTCATCAAGAAGGCATTCACATGATTAGTAAATCTAACATTAAGCACAAACTAAGCGCTCAAGGCTGGAAAAGCTTTTAAGCCAGTAGACCTAATTTTTCTAAAATAATTAAAGGCTCAATAGGGCGATTGTTATAAATACAAGCGGCGAAAATTTGGGCAATAATCACGACTGATTGGTCTGATTTTTTTCGTATGGTTTGATGAAAAATAATTCTAAGTCGTCCTTCTCTACTTACATAGGTTTCGACCGTAAATTCATCGCCACTTCTCAATGATTTTTTATAATCCAATTCGCTTCTTACCACTACGGCATCGTACCCTTGCAGGTGTAATTCGTTAAAGTCGAGTCCTTTCGATTTCAAAAATTCGTGTCTAGCATGTTCCAAATAGTTTAAATAAACTGCATTATTAACAATGCCTTGCAAGTCGAGTTCATAATCACGAACGCTAAAATCTAATTTATAAATATTATCCATTGTACTTGGTCATTGCAGGTCCTAATCCTTCCAAAACAAATGATTTAATAGCTAATACCGACTGTGCCGCTTTTTCCACTACGAGAGGAAGTTCGGTATCTTTCCATTTTCCTAATACAAAATCCACTTGCCTGTGCTTATCAAACTGACTTCCTATTCCAAATCGCAAACGAGGATATTGTTGAGATTGCAACACTTCTTCGATATTTCGCAATCCGTTGTGTCCACCATGACTGCCCTTAGGGCGAAGACGAATAGTTCCGACTTCTAAAGCCAAATCATCCGTCACTACCAAAATATTATCGAGTGGGATTTTATACAGTTGCATGTAATATTGAACCGCTTTACCACTTAAATTCATAAAAGTTGTAGGTTTTATTAGCACAACTTCTTTGTTTTTTAAACGACCCTCTCCTACTATGGCTAGTTTTTGTAAACTAAATTCAATTTGTAAATCTTTGGCCAATATATCCATTACATTGAAACCAATATTGTGTCGAGTGTTATCGTATTGTGGACCTAAGTTCCCTAAACCTACTAATAAATATTTCACTTTTCTGCGTTATTTTCTTGTGTTACATCGGCTCTTCTAAGCACAAAATTTTTGCCCAAATATACTTTTCTTACCATTTCATCTTCGGCCAACTCTTCGGCAGTTCCTTGTTTCAGCAATTTACCTTCAAACAAAAGATAAGCCCTGTCAGTAATACTTAAGGTTTCTTGAACGTTGTGGTCGGTAATTAAAATGCCAATATTCCTGTTTTTTAATTTGTAAACGATTCCTTGAATATCTTCCACAGCAATGGGATCGACACCTGCAAAGGGCTCATCTAACAATATAAATTTGGGGTCAGTAGCCAGCGCTCTTGCTATTTCTGTTCTTCTTCTTTCACCACCACTTAACACTTTACCATAATTATTGCGAACTCTGTTTAAGCTAAATTCATCCAACAAACTTTCCAACTTGTCATGTTGTTCTTTTTTACTCAATTTGGTCATTTCAAGAACCGCTTTAATATTGTCTTCAACTGTTAAATCTCGGTAAACAGAGGCTTCTTGTGGCAGATAACCCACCCCTTTTTGCGCACGTTTATACATTGGCAAACTGGTAATTTCCTCATCGTCCAAAAAAATATGACCTGCATCTGGTTTAACAAGACCTACCGTCATGTAAAAAGTTGTGGTTTTGCCGGCACCATTTGGCCCCAATAAACCTACTATTTCGCCTTGCTTTACATCAATAGAAACATCATTTACAACGCGTTTTTGTTTGTATTGCTTAACAAGATTATTGGCTTTTAAAATCATTGATTAACAGTATTTAAGTTAAGACAATTCAGCAGCTCTGATGTCCTTAATTTTAAGTTGTAAGTTACGAAATCCTTTGTATTCATTCATTTCTATAGAATAACAAGCATCAAAAGGATTGCCCTCTTCGATGTAATCATACACCTGACTCAAATTAAAACCTATGCCGTCCATTTTAACACCAGATTGATAGGCACCCAATTTGAGATGTTTGTCTTTTACAATTCTACTCCCTGCATCTTGAATATGATTGGTTCTAAAAACGGGAGTCATATTTCCAGGACCATGGGGTTTAAAACGGTCTAAAACATTAAAGAAATTCATATTGATATCTTTAAAATCTATTTCCAAGTCAAATACAATTTCGGGCGTTAATAAATGCTCAGTTGTGTTATTATTTACAATTTCCTCAAAACGCTCCGCAAACGCCACAAAGGATTCTTTTTTGATTGTTAAACCTGCGGCATATTTATGCCCACCATATTGAATAACCAAGTCGCCACAGGCACCGATAGCCTCGTGAACATCAAAATCTTTGACACTTCTGGCAGAACCAGTTAACATGCCATTGACTTCGCTAAAAATGATGGTTGGCTTGTAATACGTTTCAATTAACCTAGAAGCAACAATACCTATTACGCCTTTGTGCCAATTTTCACTGTACAATACCGTCGATTTTTTGGCTCTTAGTTCAACGCTTTTCTCCAAAATTTCTTGAGCTTCCTTGGTGATATCATTGTCTATATCCTTGCGTTCGGTGTTATTGTCAACCAAAGTTTTGGCGTGCAATAAAGCTTGATGAAAATCTTCTTCGATTAAAAGTTTAACCGATGATTTGGCATCAGCAATTCTTCCTGCTGCATTAATTTTGGGACCAATACCAAACACAATATCCGATACTTCGTATTCTTTTTTGATTTGGTAACTTTGGAGTAAGGCTTGTAAACCGATGCAAGGATCTTCGTTTATTTTTTTAAGACCATGAAAAACAAAGACTCTGTTTTCGTCTTTAATTTCAACAATATCGCTACATGTACTAACAGCGACTAAATCTAAGTATTTACAAACCTCATCAAACGAATAGTCATTGGCTTGGGCAAAGGCTTGAATCAGTTTAAATCCGATACCACAACCCGACAATTCCTTGTAAGGATAAGGGCAATCGGCACGTTTGGGATTTAGGAGTGCAACCGCTTTAGGCAATTCATCACCGGGTAAATGGTGGTCGCACACGATGAAATCTATGCCTAGGGATTTGGCATAATCGATAAGTTCGATAGAACGGGTTCCACAGTCGAGCGCAATAATGAGTTTTACAGCTGTTTCTGCGGCATAGTCAATTCCGATTTTGGAAACACCGTAACCTTCCTTGTATCTATCGGGAATGTAGTATTCTATATTGTCTGTAAACTTGCTAAAATAGGAGAAAACGGTAGCAACAGAAGTGGTTCCATCCACATCATAATCACCGTAAACCATTATTCTTTCTTTGGAGGCCAATGCCAAGTTAATTCTTTCAATAGCCAAATCCATTTCTTTCATCAAGAAGGGGTCGTATAAATCGGTTAATTGGGGATTAAAGAATTTTTTTGCTTGGTCGTAAGTTTCAATTCCTCTTTGAATTAAGAGAGTAGCAATAGGTTTAGAAACATTGATGGCTTGGGCGAGCTGTTCAATTTTTTTATCATTTAATTTGGGGAAAGCTGTCCAACGATATGCCATAATATGTTGCGAATTTAATACTTTTTTAACAATTAAAATGTATTTACCAAAAGTCAAAAATGTATATGAGTTTTTAATAATTCAAAAACATTACAAACGGATTCAATTAAAAACTTAAAAAATATGCCGTTGTTGGAGTTATCACTAAAGACAAACAAATGAATAAAGGGTTGTTGGTGATGAGACCAACAACGGCATAAATTTTGGCAATCCAAGTACACTGCTTTTTTATATAATTTATTTTCCTTTAATTTGAAATATATATATTATAAATTATGTCAAAATACACCAAACTTGTTTTAGTCTTTCTCTTGTTTTTTATCTGTCAAAAAAACTTTGCCCAAGATGTTATTCTGTTTAAAAATGGAAATTCCGTAAAAGTTAAAATACTGGTTGCCGAAAATGAAAACAATGAAATTGAATATGTTTACTTTAATGACACATTAGGCCCTGTGTTTAAAGTCCCTTTAAAGACCATTTCGCTTATTAAAAATAAAGGCGAACTTCAAGTATTAGAAAGTCTATCAGAAACTTTTTATTACTCTCTTATAAAACTACCTCTAAATAAAATAGATATCAATCAATTTAGTTGCCAACAAATTGACAGTATTGGAAGAACTCATGCTCAACTTAATTTTAACAGCAGAAATGTTGGCACAAGTATCTTTTTAATTACCCTTTTTTGTAGCCTAATAAGCGGTTCAATTGCCGCTGTTATTTCCAATTCAAAAACACCCAATACCTATCATTTAAATATGCCTGCAACACCTTTTTTAGAATCGGAGATTTATCAAAATGCTTACAAAAAACAAGTACACAAAGCCCGACAAGAAAAAATTGTAAAGAATTATTTGAATGCTAATTTAATCTTATTAAGTATATCCATCATTTACTATTTTTCAAGGGATCCCGATCGTTAAAATGGTAATTTGTATTTATTTCATCAAAATGCTTAATTTTGCTGAACCATTATGGCCTCAACAGAACCAAACTTAGTATCAGCAATTGAACAAGCAATCTTAAAGCTTGAAAGACAAATTAGTCCTGAAAATCACGACTTAATTAACAACTGGGATACCTTAGCAAATAAATACAAAGACGAAGCTTACATCTTCAAAGTGAGAGATAAAGAAATTCGTATTCAAACCCATTCTGAAAGTTTAAGTCACACGCAAATACCCAAAGTTGCCATGCCTAAATTTAAGGCTTGGGGCGACCGTTTGCGTTGGCAATTACAGGAGAATGTTCCGGGAGAATTTCCTTACACTGCCGGTATTTACCCGTTTAAACGTGAAGGCGAAGACCCAACTAGGATGTTTGCCGGTGAAGGCGGACCTGAACGTACCAATCGCCGTTTTCACTATGTAAGTTTGGGTATGCCCGCCAAACGCTTATCTACTGCTTTTGACAGTGTTACTTTGTATGGAAACGACCCTCATGTTCGACCTGACATTTACGGTAAAATCGGCAACTCTGGCGTAAGTATTTGTTGCCTTGACGATGCCAAAAAACTATACAGTGGTTTCGATTTGGCCGACCCTAAAACATCGGTTTCCATGACTATTAATGGACCTGCACCAATGTTACTTGGATTCTTTATGAATGCCGCAATCGACCAACAATGTGAAAAACACATCAAACAAAATGGCTTGGAACAAGAGGTGAAAGCAAAAATTGAAGCCATATACAAAGCAAAAGGTCAAGCAGTGCCAAGCTACCAAGGACCATTACCTGAAGGTAATGATGGTTTGGGTTTAATGCTTTTAGGGGTAACGGGCGACCAAGTTCTTCCAAGTGAAACCTACGAAGCAATAAAAAAATACACCCTTTCGCAAGTTAGAGGAACCGTTCAAGCGGATATTTTGAAAGAAGATCAAGCACAAAATACCTGTATTTTCTCAACTGAATTCGCTTTGAGATTAATGGGAGATGTTCAAGACTATTTCATTACAAACAAGGTTAGAAACTTCTATTCTGTCTCTATCAGTGGTTACCATATTGCCGAAGCCGGCGCCAACCCAATTACACAATTGGCATTTACATTGGCCAATGGCTTTACTTATGTTGAATACTACCTAAGCAGAGGCATGGATATCAATGAATTTGGACCCAACTTATCATTCTTTTTCAGCAATGGTATCGACCCAGAATATGCAGTTATTGGTAGAGTAGCTCGTAAAATATGGGCAAAAGCCATGAAAATAAAATACGGTGCAAACGAACGCAGTCAAATGTTGAAATACCACATTCAAACAAGCGGAAGAAGTTTACACGCTCAAGAGATTGACTTTAATGACATTCGTACAACATTACAAGCTTTGTATGCCATTTATGACAACTGTAACAGCCTTCATACCAATGCTTATGACGAGGCTATAACGACACCTACCGAGGAATCGGTAAGACGTGCCATGGCCATTCAGTTGATTATTAACCGCGAATTAGGTCTTTCTAAAAATGAAAACCCTATTCAAGGTTCGTTTATCATTGAGGAATTGACAGACTTGGTAGAAGAAGCGGTGATGCAAGAATTTGACAGAATTACTGAGCGTGGTGGCGTTTTGGGTGCTATGGAAACCATGTATCAAAGAAGTAAAATTCAAGACGAAAGTTTGTATTACGAAACACTTAAACACACAGGTGAATTCCCTATTATTGGGGTCAATACATTTTTGAGCAGTAAAGGGTCTCCTACTGTTTTACCAAAAGAGGTTATTAGAGCTACAGAAGAGGAAAAACAATACCAAATAAACATGCTAAAATCGCTTCAAGAACGTTCGTTAGACAATTCACAGAAGCAATTAAGACATTTACAAGAAATAGCGATTAAAAACGGCAATTTGTTTGAAGCCTTAATGGAAGCTTGTAAAGTATGTTCACTTGGACAAATCACCAATGCCTTGTTTGAGGTAGGTGGTCAGTACAGAAGAAATATGTAGGGGATAGTTTTCCTTTTGATTATAGCTAATCTTTTGCAATATCTATCCAACTGCGAACCTCTCCATTAGTTCGCTTTTGGTTTTGAAGTCCTGTGTGAACTAAAGTTTTTGATTTAACTAAGTTTTTTGCATATTTCTCAAAGTATTCAAACCCTTTGAACATATCGCTCATAATTGTTTCTGAAGCTTTTATTTCAACAAGGTTCAAAAATTCATCATCCTGCCATATCAAATCTACCTCATGACCGACAGCATCTTTCCAAAACCAAATATCACGGAGTAAATGTTGGTGGTAATTGAGTTTTACATATTCCGATACAACAAAATTTTCGAATAATGCTCCTTTGTGTTGACTGATTTTAACACTTTCAGCATCTTTAATTTTTAACAAAAAACTCAATAACCCTGTGTCATAAAAATACAATTTGGATGTTTTGGTAATCCGTTTATTAAAATTAACAAAATAAGGCTGTAATTGAAAAACAATAAAACTACTTTCTAAAACCGATAACCATGATTTTGCGGTTGGTTGAGAAATACCACAATCGTTTGCCAAAGCATTTAAGTTGAGCAATTGCCCTGCTCTACCTGCACACAAAGCAATAAAGTTTTTAAACAGTTTTAAGTCTTTGATATTAATTAACTCAGACAAATCTCTTTCCACATACGTTTGGACATAATTAGAGTAAAAAACCTTTGAAGGAATATCTCTGTCGTAAATGGCTGGATAAAATCCCTTGTGCAGATTTACGCTGTAATCATTTGACAATAAATTAGCTGACTTCATTTCTTCCAAATCAAAAGGGAATAACTTAAAAATAGCCACTCTACCAGCTAAACTCTGAGTGATATTTTGTAATAATTGAAAATTTTGTGAACCCGATAAAATATATTGACCCATGATTTGATCCTCATCTACCTTGGCTTGCAAATACGAAAACAAAAAAGGCACACGTTGCACTTCATCTAAAATAACAAACTTATCATACTGTTTCAAAAATGCATTAGGGTCTCTTTCCGCATAATTCCTCAAATCTGGATTTTCCATATTGATATATTGATAATCGGAAAATTCTTTTTTCAAAAAAGTGGTTTTCCCAGATTGCCTTGGTCCAGTCAATGCTAAAATAGGATACTTATTTTTATAGATTAGCATCTCTTTTTTTATAACCCTATTTACACTCATAATGATCAACTTATCAGGTTACAAAATTACTGTAAAATTATATAAAATGAAAGCTATTTTAAAAAACCATATTTTTGTTTTATAAATTTGATTATCATATACTTACAATTATCAACTTTGAAATTACACTGTATGTAACTTTGAAATTACATGGGTATACACTTTGAAATTACACAATACATCGCTTTGAAATTACACGGGTATGTACTTTGAAATTACACGATATATAACTTTGAAATTACATGGGTACTGGTTTTGAATTTGGACCCATTCCTATTGGCCATTATTTAAAAAAAGAAAAATACAATCCTCTAAACATACAAGCCCTTTAATTCCTCCAGAAACTCAGTCGCTTCGCGGATATTTTTGATAAACTTAACCCATAAAATAATGGTTTTGCTTGTTTGTTTCATCTCAAATTTATTCGGTTGTGTTGCTATGTATTGTAGTATTTTAGAAAACGCAGGGCTGTCGTAAAAAGCAGCTTTCTCATCTGCCGGAAAATAAACTTTCATGTTTTGCTTTTCTAACACAATCTTTTCAAATCCCATTGATTTTCCAATCCATTTTACCCTAATAGAAGCCAATAGTATGCCCACTTCCTGAGGATATCTTCCAAACCTGTCAATCAACATATCCGAGAACTTATTAAGAGCCTCTTCATTTTCAATTTTACTCAATTCGGTGTACAAACTCAATCTCTCTGCCATATTCCGAATGTAGGTATCGGGAATCAACATGTCAAAATCCGTATCTACCTGACAGTCCCTACTGCTGATACTTTCAATCTGATCTTTAAATAAATCGCTAAACTCATCGTGCTTTAATTCACGAATGGCTTCATCTAATATTTTGTGGTAAGTATCAAAACCAATGTCACTTATAAAGCCGCTTTGTTCGCCACCCAATAAATTACCTGCTCCACGTATGTCTAAGTCGCGCATGGCCACATGAAAACCGCCTCCCAAATCACTGTATTCTTCGATAGTACTCAAACGTTTTTTAGCATCCGAGGTAAGCGTGTTTAATGGCGGTGACAATAAATAACAATATGCTTTTTTATTGCTTCTACCTACCCTACCCCTCATTTGATGCAAGTCGCTTAGTCCAAACATGTGCGCTTGATTTATAATGATGGTATTACAGTTGGTAATATCCAAACCGGCTTCAATGATTGTGGTGGCGATTAATACATCCTCATCACCTTCCATAAATCGGAGCATTACATCTTCCAACTCAGAACCATCCATTTGTCCATGGGCAATAGCAACCCGAACACCCGGCACCAATTGTTCTATCATGTGCTGGTATTCATAAATATCCTTAACCCTGTTGTGAACAAAATAAACCTGACCGCCCCTGCTAATTTCGTATTTAATTGCTTTTCTAATCAGTTCTTTGTCAAAGGTATGTAACTCTGTTTTGATAGGAAAACGGTTGGGTGGAGGCGTATTGATAACCGATAAATCTCTGGCTCCCATCAATGAAAAATGAAGCGTTCTTGGAATAGGAGTCGCTGTTAAGGTTAGCGTATCAACATTAGCCCTTATTTCTTTTAATTTATCTTTAACACCAACCCCAAACTTCTGTTCTTCGTCTATTATCAAAAGTCCCAAGTCTTTAAATTTAAGATCTTTCCCCACTATTCTGTGGGTTCCAATTAAAATATCAACTTGACCATCTTTTACTTTTTGTATGGTTTTCTTTTGTTCCCCTGCGGTTTTAAATCGGTTGATATAATCAACATTGACAGGCAATCCTTTCAATCGTTCTTTGAATGTTCTGTAGTGTTGATGTGCCAAAATAGTAGTTGGTACCAATACCGCCACTTGTTTGCTATCTGCTACAGATTTAAAGGCCGCACGAATGGCGACTTCCGTTTTTCCAAAACCCACATCACCACATAGCAATCTATCCATGGGTTTAGTGGTTTCCATATCGCGCTTTATTTCTTCGGTTGCCCGAGCTTGGTCGGGCGTGTCTTCGTATAAAAAGGAGGCCTCTAATTCCACTTGCAAGTATGAGTCGGGGGCAAACGCATGTCCTGGTTGAGCCCGTCTTTTGGCATACAAAGCAATTAATTCCCTCGCAATGTCTTTAACTTTCTTTTTGGTACTTGCTTTTTGCTTTTCCCACACCCCACTTCCCAATTTATGCAAACTTGGCTGTGTACCATCTTTGCCTGTAAATTTGGATATTTTGTGTAACGAGTTGACATTAATAAACAACAAATCGCCATCACGGTATGATATTTTTACAGCTTCTTGCAATACCCCATTCATTTGAGTTTTCTGCAAACCCATAAACTTACCAACCCCATGGTCTATATGCGTTACATAATCTCCCACTTGCAACTCACTAAGTTCCTTTAGAGTCATTGCCGTGCTTTTGGAATAACCTCTTTTTTGGGTTTTAAAACGGTAGTAACGTTCAAACAATTGGTGTTCGGTGTAACACGCTAATTTTAAATCTTGTTCCAAAAACCCTTCGGCCAAACCATGATAAATGGGTACAATATTGATTTGTTTTTGGCGGTCTTCGATAATGGTTAGCAAACGGTCTATCTGTTTGCCAGTTTCACTAAATACTAGGTTTTTTATATTTTTTAGCTCATTTCCTTGTAAATGAGTGAGTAGCATTTCAATATTTTTTTGAAATAAAGGTTGCGGAGAGGTGTTAAATTTAAAAGCTTTTTTTGTTTTAAAACTCCGCATTGCACCCACTTCTACAATGGTTTTTATTTGCGTAATATTGGCTTTTATTTCATTGGGCGTAATGAGATAGTTTTCGGGTCTTATTTTTTCTGACAATAAGGTTTCCCATTGTTTCTGTAGGTATTGGAATTGGTCATCAAAGTGTTTGAGTATACAAATGGTTTCTTCAGTAAAATACTTAAAAATAGATATTTTTTCACCTGCTATACTGCTACTTTGTATATTGGGAACAATAGTTAAAAAGGCAATATTGGAAATAGACAATTGTGTTTCCAAATCAAAGGTTCTGATGCTTTCAATTTGGTCGCCATCTAATACAATTCTGTATGGCAAATCGTTGCTAAAACTATAAATATCTACAATTCCACCTCTAATGGCATATTGTCCGGGCTCACAAACAAAATCTTCTCTTTCAAACTCATTTTCATCCAAAAAATCTGACAGAAATTCCAAGTCCAAAAGGTCGCCTAACTTAACTTCAAACGAGTTGGATTTAAGTTGTGCTGTGCTGATTACTTTTTCAGAAATACTTTCAGGCGTAGCAACGACAATATAGGGATGTAAAGCATGTTGCAATTTGGATATTACTTCTGTTCGGCGCTGAATTTGTTCAGTATTTAACTCTTCAAAATCGAATGGCTTTTTAAAACTATCGGGCAAAAGCAATACATCATTTTCGGAAATTAAATGCTCTAAATCACTTCTTAAAAACTCAGCTTCTTCGGTTTCGGGAACCAAAACAAGCATATTTTGTTGAGTTTGGTGAAAAATAGAAGCAAGAACAACTGCTAATGAAGACCCTGACAACCCTTCGAAACTGGCAATAGAAAGCCCGTTGTTTTTGCGTTGTTCCAAAAACTCAATAATTTGTTCATGTTGCCCGAAAGCCTCAACAAGTTCCCTGACTTTCATTTAAAAAAGAAGTGCAAAGATAGGATTAAATAGGATTAAAAATCCTCTATTATTTCTTTAAAATGGCTAATCCTAGCAGGAATGAAATAATAAAAAAGGTGAGCGCCATTTCTGCCAACTTTAAACTTGAAAACGAATACCATTGATTGATTAAAAAAACATGAACTAATACAATTAATGCGAATAAAAATCCCTTGAATAGCCATTTGTTTTTTCGGCGTATAAGCAAAGCTATTAAAAATCCCGAAAGCATATAAACACTTCCAAAAATCATGATGTCAGCCCCAGGCCAATGTAGTATTTTGAAAATTATACCAATTACTAAACCTGTAACAAAAATCCATAAAAGCGTGTTAAAAAAAATATCATTCTTTCTTATTTCATTGGGATTTCTAAAATCATCTATAATTTCTTGCATATACTTTCAACAAAAATACAAAGATAGTTAGGTTTGGAAAAGCATTTGTTTTTTATTTGCAAGTATGAAACAATGGCAACTTGATTTTTTAAAGCCACAATCAATTGCTTTAACCTTGTTATTGCTTATTCAAGCGTGTTTATTGTTTTATAATTTTTCAAATATTGCGATTAGTCACGATGAGCTAAGTGCGCTTTACCGCTGCCGATTTCAGTCATTCAATGAATTAATAAACAAAGGTGTTGTTGTTGATGGACATCCAGCCTTGGTTCAAGTTTTATTATGGAGTTTGATTCATTTTTGTGGCGCTTCTATTACTACGATTAAATTGCCATTTATCCTTTTTTCACTTATAAGCACCTTTTGTTTTTTCAAAATTGGGGTTAAATTTTTCGGCATACACACTGCTTTACTTGCTTGTATTTTCTTTATAAGTTTGGAATATTTCTTATACCTACACAGTGTTGCTCGACCGTATTCTTTGGGACTAATGCTCAACTTAATACTCGTTTATCAGCTTCATTTGTTCAATCAAAATTCAGAAAAATGGAGCAAGCTATTCTTCATTACAATTATTACTACACTTAGTTTTTATACCCATTATTTTAGTTTTTTGCAAAGTGTAACCATACTTCTTACTTACCTTACCTTCCAATCCAATAAAACACAAAAAATACAATTATTGGGTGTTTTAGTTCTTAGTTTATTGTTGTTTTTACCTCATTTACCAATTACACTTACCCAACTAAGTTATGGCGGTTTGCAATGGTTAAGCACCCCAAATTGGCAATTTTTCAATCAGTTTTACTGGCAATTGTTTAATCAGTCTTTGACTATAACTTTTCTGTTTTCAATTTTACTACTGTTGGCATTTCTGCAAATAAAAAAGAATTTCAATAACAGAATAATTACCTTCCTATTATGGGGGGTTCCACTCCTAATAATCTATTTATACTCAGTTCTAAGAGCTCCAATAATGCAGTCGGCTGCTTTATATTTTTCGACCCCTTTCCTGCTTTTACTTGCTGCAAATGGGATTGAAACATTGAAATACAAAAAACTAAAAATGGCAGGAATTGTAATTAGTTTTATACTGTTAATTTATCATTTGCACTACAGCACACATTTTGTTCAAAACAGATATTTTCAACCCATGCAAGCTTTTATTGAGGCAAGCAATACCTTTAAAAAACAAAATCCCGAAAAGAAAATTGGCATTTATTGGCAAGGGAACTCAAGCTATTTTAACTTGTACTTACAGCTAAGCAAACAAAATTTTGATTGTCAATACACTGAAAAAATTAAGCAATTGGACAGTAACGAACTAAGGGAAAAAGACTACATTATTTGCAATCACTTACAAGCAGAAAACATGTCCTTAATAGGTCAATATTTTCCTTATATTAAACAGAAAGACTACCATTTACAATATGAATTTGTGGTCTTACAAAAAACCAACTCCCAACAACTTTTGTATGAAAAAACGATTTCATTTACTTTTGATTCAAGCAATTCACAAATTCCTGCAACAATTCCCATCCATTCCATTATTTCTAATCACTATTACTATCTCGATTGGCAAAAAATAGACAATGAAACCATAGACAATGAATTAGTGATTGAAACCTTTGTGAATAAGCTAAGAGTTGATTGGCGTTCAATGAACTTGAATGAAAAACAGACTTACAGCATCAAATTAAAAGATGTATTGAACCCCAAACAATGGCAACAAAAGCCCGATTTAAAAATATATCTATCAAATCCTCAATTAGTAAGCAAAAAACCTTTACAACTAATCGTAAGAATGAGGACAGACAATCCTTTTGAATATACTGGAAAATAATGGGCTAATTTGTAGGCTGTAAATTTAAAAATTACTTACTTTTGTGCTGTGCATTACAACAGAAAACAATTAAGTAACGAAACATTATTAGAGCTTTATAAAAACATTCTTTATCCAAGAATTATCGAAGAAAAGATGTTGATTTTATTGCGTCAGGGTAAAATCGGGAAATGGTTCAGTGGCATAGGTCAAGAGGCTATTTCTGTGGGTGTTACTATGGCGCTGCATAACGATGAATATGTATTGCCGCTGCATAGAAATTTAGGCGTTTTTACCACCCGAAAAGTGCCATTCAGACAATTGTTTGCGCAATGGCAGGGTAAAAAAAGTGGTTTTACCAAAGGCAGAGACAGAAGTTTCCATTTTGGGACCAACGACTATCACATTGTCGGTATGATTTCACATTTGGGCGCTATGTTGGGGGTTGCCAATGGTATCTCTTTGGCACATTTGCTCAACAACGACAAAAAAATAAGTGTAGTTTTCAGTGGTGATGGTGGCACAAGCGAAGGCGATTTTCACGAAGCCATGAATGTGGCTGCGGTTTGGCAATTGCCAGTTATCTTTTTAATAGAAAACAATGGTTACGGATTGAGTACTCCTAGTAATGAACAGTTCAGATGCAAGCAGTTTATTGACAAAGGCATTGGTTATGGCATGGAGGCTTATCAAGTCGACGGCAATAATATTTTGGAGGTTTACAACAAAGCGACTGAGTTATCTGAAAGTATGAGAAATTCCCCTCGTCCCATTTTGTTAGAGTGCATGACTTTTAGAATGCGCGGTCACGAGGAAGCGAGTGGTACTAAATATGTTCCTCAAGAATTGTTTGATGAATGGGGTAAAAAAGACCCAATTAGTAATTATGAAACCTATTTGATGTCAGAAGGCATTTTGAACGAAACCCTTAAAACTCAAATTTATGATGAACTAAAACATGGCATGGACGATGATTTGGCAGCAGTGTTTGCCGAACCAGAAATTGTTGCCGATATTGAAGAAGAATTGAACGATGTGTATGCGCCCTATACACAAGAAATTATTGCGCCAGCTACCAACAACACTAGCACTAGACGCCTTGTTGATGCTATAAGTGATGGCTTGAAACAAAGTATGGAACGCCACTCCAACACAGTGTTGATGGGGCAGGACGTGGCTGAATATGGTGGTGTTTTTAAAATTTCAGACCAATTTTATAAATTGTTTGGCAAAGCAAGAGTTCGCAATACCCCCATTACAGAATCCTCTATTTTAGGGGCGGGTTATGGTTTGGCGATTAAAAAATACAAGGCGATTGTAGAAATGCAGTTTGCCGATTTTGTCACTTGTGGGTTCAATCAAATAGTGAACAATTTAGCCAAAAGTCACTACCGTTGGGCACAAGCAGCCGATGTGGTGGTAAGAATGCCGACAGGTGCAGGTGTTGGTGCAGGGCCGTTTCACAGTCAGAGTACTGAGGCTTGGTTTTTCCATGTGCCGGGACTAAAAATTATATATCCTAGCAATCCTTATGATGCTAAAGGTTTGTTGTGTGCTGCCATTAACGACCCTAATCCAGTGTTGTTTTTTGAACATAAAAACTTGTACAGAAGCATAGAAGGTGAAGTGCCTAACGATTATTACACCATAGAAATTGGCAAAGCTAAAACCGTTGCTCAAGGCGAAGAGTTAACCATTATTACTTACGGTTGGGGTGTTCAATGGGCATTGGAGGCATGTAAAAACTTAAATATTCAAGCAGAAATAGTAGATTTACGCACCTTGTTGCCATGGGATAAAGAAGCGGTTAAAACAGCAGTTGAGAAAACAGGCAAAGTCATGGTATTGCATGAAGACACTCTCACAGGCGGCATAGGCGCAGAAATAGCCGCTTGGATAAGCGAACATTGTTTTACTGCCTTAGATGCACCCGTAAAACGCATAGGCAGCTTAGATACGCCGGTACCTTTAGCTAAAGATTTAGAAGACAAGTTTTTGGGCAGGGAGCAGTTGGAGAGAAGTTTGAAGGAGTTGTTGGATTTTTAATTTTAAATTTTTTTATAACAATTTCTTATATCAGCATAGCCTAAATCAACAAAAGAAAAAATGTATTATCAAAGTTACTAAAAACTCATCCGTTTCAAAAAGAATTTGAAAGTTTAATAGATTAAATTAATATTGCTATTGAATCTATGACACCTTCTGTTAGTTTGATTATATCGGTGTATAAAAACACCAAAGCATTATTGTTAATTCTTAAAAGTATTAATTCACAATCTTTTAATGGTTCTATAGAAGTTATTATTGCCGAGGATAACAACGGTGTTGAAATGAAAGAAGCTATTCAGAGTTTTAAGCCTAACAATAATATTACCCTTCAGCATATTCAGCAAGAGGACTTGAAATTCAGAAAATGCAAAATTTTAAATTCAGCTATTCGAATTGCCTCATCACCTTATTTAATTTTCATTGATGGAGACTGTATCCTTCACCCCCATTTTATAAAATCACACTTAAAATTAAAGAAATCCAAACAAGTGCTTTTTGGAAGAAGGGTGATGCTTTCCCAATCATTGTCAGACAAACTAATATCAGAGAACTCGCTTAAATGTTTGGGACTAATTAATTGTCTTATTTATCAATGCAAACGACTAGATGCTGCTTTGTACTTGCCCTTTTTAAAACCTAAAAACAAAAGTGGTTTTTGGGGTTGTAACTGGAGTATTCACAAAACAGATATAGAATTAGTGGGTGGTTTTGATGAACAATATAACGAACCTGGGATAGGAGAAGACACGGATATTAATTGGCGCTTAGAACAATGTGGCATTTATACTTTGCAAATAAAAAATCACGCCATACAATACCATTTATACCACCCCGAAAACTATAGCAACACAGCTAAAATGGAATCAATTTTGGCACAGAAAAAACTTGCATTTGAAAGAGAAAATGATAAAAAAATATTGCTAGGTAGTCTTTAATAAATATTAACAAACAATATATATTTATTGATTATCAATAAATATATTTATCTTTGTGTAATGAAAAAGCCTCAATCAATTATTGAAAATTCAAATACACTATTAATGACCATCCTATGTGCGGCATTGTGTTTTGCAATATATGGCGGTGTTATGATTTATAGAACTTTAATGCCATTTTTCAAACACGAATCAAGCATAGACGATAGATACAAGGATAGAACCGAGATTATCGACAGAGTTTATATAGACCATATCTATACTTCTGACTCTATCAAAGGAGATGAAATAAAGCAAGAGATAATCTTTATTAATAACTTATATAATGATGAACAACAACTTTATGGTCATAAATTTAACCTTCAAAACAACTCAAAAGCAAAATATTCCCTCCTTTTTTTTACAGGCTATTATACCATAATTACCATTGCATGGATCGCTTTGTTCTTTCATTTATATATGTTTACAATGACACAAGACAATTCCTTAACATTTTACAAAAAAAACAGCAAAAGACTCTTTCTTTCAGCTCGAATTATTGGAGGAATTGCCATTTTTAAATTCTTTGGTTTAAGTGTCATTTCAACTATCGTAGGAAAAATGCTTGACAAATACATTCAATTAACCTCTTACAGTTATGACTTTTTTACGGGTTTTGTTTTGTTGTTACTATTGGCAAATTTATTAAAAGTCATTGCTTGGGCATACAAAAAAGCGAATCAAATTGAAACAGACCAAGAATTAACTATTTAACCATGCCAATTATCGTAAATTTAGATGTTATCCTGGCCAAACGAAAAATGAGCCTTTCCCAATTAAGTGAACTAACAGGCATCACATTGAGCAACTTGAGTATCTTAAAAACCAATAAAGCAAAAGCCGTTCGTTTTTCCACTTTAGAATTAATATGCAAAGCTTTAGAGTGTCAACCTAGTGAACTATTGGAATATTTAGAAGAAAATGAGTATGAAAAGCTGATGAAACAATGATAAAAAAATATTGCTAGGTAGCCTTAATGACTATTAAAAACTACTTGATTTTACCCATTTCACAACAGACACTCCCGACTTGGTTATAAATTTGAAGAAATAAATTCCATCGGGTAATGCTTTTAAATTCAATGTTTGCATTGCGGGAATTTGGGAATATTGATTAGAAATCACTTGTTTTCCGCTAGCATTAACTACAACTAATTCTGTTGCTTCATTTGTTGAGAATGACACATATTGTGCTGAGGGATTTGGAAACACATTTCTTGTATTTAAATCAATATGTTTATTCTTTACTTCGAGCATAGCAGCATAAGCATTAATTTTACCCCTACCCCATATCAATGATCCTGTATCTGCAATTTGACCCGTATGTTTGTCCAATCTTGCTGTTTCTTGAATAATTTCTTTTATTTGAGTATGGTTTAAGTTTGGATTCAGTTCGAGCATTAGTGCAACTATGCCTGCCACAGCAGGACCCGACATTGATGTTCCTGAAAAAGCCACAAATTGATAACTTTTACCATTAAATTGGGTTGTTTCTGCTATTGTTCCGGGATTCGGGTCGAAAGAATTAACAGATGAAATGACCAATTGCCCGGGACCAGCAATATCAGGTTTTCTTCTTTCATCCACGGTAGGACCATGGCTTGAAAAATTAGAAATTTGACCATAAAAAGTCAGACCGTTAGGTAAAGAAACTTCGGAACGGTATGAAGCAACTGTTAAAACATTTTTACCTACACCTGCTGGTTCTCCCACACCATAAGCTGTATTGCCAGGTTTAGTGCCAACAAAATCTGCTGTAAAAGGCACTCCCCAATTGGTGTAACGATTAAAAAGTCTAACGTTATTCCATACATGCAAATCGCAATTTGTATTACTTACTGCTTCAAGCAAAAGTTTTAAATTTCCTTTCTTTCTAATATCAACCCGAATGTTAGGTTTTTGGTTGGTAACAAAGGAATTGGTAATTGTAAATCGCATTTCAATAGAATCGCCATTACTATTCCCTATTATTTGATTAAAAACAGTGTCTTTCAAAGTTGAAAACCACAAAGAGTTTAGAAAGCTTCTTCTTTGATTATTAAGCAAACTAAAGCGAACGGAAAACGAAGAATTTTTGGACCCCCACATTGATAATGTTTGACCAAAATAGTCGGGCAAAGTTGTAAAATTAACAACCGTTCTAAGAGTATCTGTGTTTGATTTAAAGGCTTGTTGAATATGAAAATTAGCATCGCCATTATTTCCAGCAGAACCTACCAAAATTTTTCCTTTTCCTGCAAAGGCATCAATACCAATATTTTCAAGAGTTGTGCCATCGTGAGGTCCCAAATGATTCCCGAAACTCATGTTTACCACGAATGGTTTATTTACTTTTCGCGAATACTGTTCTATGTAATGATAGGCATCAATTAATGAGGGAGCATCTCTTCTCAATGAAATGAAAATTAAGTCACTTTCGGGAGCCATCCCTATAAGATTTACCCCTGCACCTCCCCCAGCGGCTATTCCTGCGACGTGAGTTCCATGCGAACCGGGACCAAAAACATACAAAGTATCTTGCTGAGCGGCCAATAAATCAGCCTGAGTTTCATAAGCCGTTCCAAAATCAAAACCACTTGGAGGAGGACCCGATAATTTATTTTGATCCCAAGCCCTTACCACTCTATAACGAGAAAGAGTGCTGTCATAAAACATTGGATGTGTATAGTCGAACCCCCAATCGATAACGGCAACCACAACTCCTTTTCCTGTGTAAGCACGAGGCAATGCTCCTAAACCCCTGTGAACACTGTCAACCCTTGTGGTTTTTATCGCATTTTCCAAATCAGGGAACAATGGGTCACCAATATCAACTAATAAAACACCGTTTAATTGGGCCAAAGACTCCAAAAATTGAACAGGCACTCTAACAGAATAAATATTGCCTTTTTGGTTAAAATTAGTAATTCCTTTTGCACTCAATTCATTAGAATTAAACTTAGAAGATTCAACCAACAAAAGGGCTCCAATATAATAAGATTGATTTTTATAATACAAAGCATATTCATTGATAAGCTGAACATTAGGAACCATATTATTGTTGCGTTTAGCTGGTTTAGATTGATTTAATTCAAACAAAAAACGCTTGGTAGCAGGAGAAAATTGAGCTTGAGAAAACAATACTTGAGCACAAGCAAAAACAACAGATACTAAAAGTAGTTTTTTAAACATAATTGTAAAGTGGTAAAGATACACAAAATATAAAAATACAAGAATAGCAAAATATTCAAAGTTGAATGAATAGAAAAAGAGTACTTTTGCGCCCGTGAAAATTGACTTAAAAATGTTTTTGACGCTCTTTTTTTTAGGACTTGTTTGGGGCAGTTCCTTTATCCTAATGAAAAAGGGATTAGTTGCTTTTACACCTTTCCAACTGGCCTCACTAAGACTAGTGTTTGCTGGTAGTGTAGGCGCCTATTTCTTTGTTAGAGAATTTAGAAAACTAAGTAAAAAAGATTGGTTGTTTTTAAGTTTATCAGGGATACTAGGAAACCTTATTCCAGCGTATCTGTTTGCTAGTGCAGGAGCAGAAATCCCAAGTTCACTATCGGGAGCACTGAATGCAATGACGCCATTTTTTGCACTGTTAACAGGAGTTTTTTTGTTTTCACAACTGTTTAAGGTATCACAAGCCATAGGGATAATAATTGGCTTAGCGGGTTCATTGCTTCTTATTTTTTCCAAAACCAAAGATGGGTTTCAGTTTGAATTAGATTATTTGATTCCTTGTTCCAAAGTTATATTAGCCGCTTTTCTTTACGGCATCAATGTCAATATTATCAAATCAAAATTAAGTCACAATACTGCTATTGTAAACAGCATGATTCCTTTGAGTATTGTTTCTATTCCGGCATTAATAATGGCATTACAAATGGGTGCATTTAATGTGGCAACACAAGAAGAATCGCTAAAACCACTTTTATATATTATTTTGTTGGGCGTTATTGGTTCTGCCATTTCACTCATTGTATTTAACACATTAGTTAAAAAAACAACTGCTATTTTTGCAGCTTCTGTCACTTATCTAATCCCAATATTTGCTTATTTTTGGGGTATTTTGGATGGAGAACCAATTGGTCTATTTCAGGTATCAGGTATGTTATTAATTTTACTAGGAATTACATTAGCGCGTAGATCATGATTCAATTACCTAATGTATTCAAAGAACGTCTTCTCAATCAGTTGGGAAAACAAACCTTTTTGGAATTTGAAGCGGCGCTTAATACCGAAACCCCTGTATCGTTAAGAATAAATAAAAAGAAGTTAAATACGGAGCTTAATTATTCAAAAGTCAGTTGGTGTTCTACAGGCTATTATTTGCCTGTGCGACCTTTATTTGTATCCGACCCACTTTGGCATGCAGGAGCCTATTATGTTCAAGAGGCGTCGAGTATGGTTTTGGAACAAGCATTTGTTAAAATTAGAGAACTCATAGATACAGACTTAAGGGTTTTAGATTTATGTGCAGCACCCGGAGGAAAATCTACTCATTTATCATCATTATTAACAGAGAATGATCTATTAGTTAGTAATGAGGTTATTCAAACAAGAGTATCTGTTTTAAAAGAAAATTTATTGAAATGGGGATTCCCTAATACCATTATTTGCAATAACGACAGTCGTGATTTTTCGCAACTTGGCGAAATCTTTGATATTGTGGTTGTAGATGCGCCTTGCAGTGGTGAAGGTTTATTTAGAAAAGACCCGAATGCCACCGAACAATGGACAGAAGACAATGTACAAACTTGTGAGTTAAGACAGAAAAGGATATTGCAAGAGGTTATTAAATGCGTTAAAGAGGGTGGATTTATCATCTACAGCACTTGCACTTATAATCCTGGAGAAAACCAAGCACAAGTTGATTTTTTAACACAAAATGGTTTTAAATCCGTTCCCTTTCATTTTGATAATAAGTTAGAAAGTGCATACCAATTGATGCCACACACGCATCAAGGCGAGGGATTTTTTATTGCATTACTACAAAAAACTGAGACTCTTACAGAGGATACAATAGAGCGAGAAGAAACCCAAGTAAAGACCGAAAAGTTGGGTACAGAGTGGAAAGAATTAATGAACACTGATGTTGAATTTATTAAATTCAGAAATGAAGTAACGGCAGTAAAACCATGCTCATTGGCGTTTTACAAACAAATTTCAAAAGCATTAAAAGTAGTTCATATTGGCACAAGTCTTGGGTCACAGAATCAGCAATTAATGATTCCCTCGGGGGAACTCGTGTTTTCACAACACTTTAATAGCGAATGTTGGCCAAGTATTGAACTAACTTTAGAACAAGCTATACTCTATATCGGAAAGCAAATTATTCCACATTCAAGTTCCAGCAAAGGGTATGTTACTTTAACTTATAAAAACATTCCTATTGGTTTGGGTAAATTTGCTGGCAACAGAATTAACAATTTATTTCCCAATGAGTGGCGATTAAGAAAACAACTAAAACAAGAAGAAATTTTTACAATTTTACCTTGAATATACTTTTTATAACATAAACCTGCCTATAATTTAAGATTTTTAGCGACAATTAATCGGGATATTTAGCATAAAAATACCCCTATTTACTAGATTTTATAGTACAAATATAATACTTTCTATATTATTAAATATTAAATTTTAAACACATTCTATCTACCTGTTTATTTAAATATTTTGTTGTATTTATTTGAATATGAGAATATTAATGCTAATACTCAAAAAAAACAATTAAGATAACACTTAATATAAAATGAATTACTCAAATATTTATTAATTTATATTAAAAAGTAAGTACAACAAACCTTATGTTTGTAATCATAATATAACACAAATTTCCGTCAACGTGTATGTTTAGTAACGAAAGCATTAATTTAGAGATTTTAAAAGAGAGGGCTTATAATTTAAGATGGGCTACTCAACAAGAGGGTATTATACCATTAACAGCTGCTGATCCTGATTTTCCTTGTGCGCCTGAAATAAGCGAGGCTATTCAAAAATATGCAAGAGACCGCTATTTTTCTTATACCCCTGTTGAGGGAATTCCTAAATTTCGTGAGGCTGTAGCACGCTATTATTTAAACAAAAGGCAAGTTGAAGTTCACCCCAAAAATGTATTAGCAGTAAACAGCGCTGCTTATGGTTTATATGTTGTCTGTAAAACAATTCTATCAATGGGAGACGAAGCCATTGTATTTAACCCGTGTGATTTTTTATTTGCCCATTCAGTAAAGGCTGCAAATGGAACAGTTGTTCCCTTTTCTATTCCTTTGAATCCTAATGAAAATTTAGACATTAATGCTTTAAAATCATTAATCAACAAACATACAAAACTGATTTGCATTTGCAATCCTATTAACCCTACAGGTAGAGTTCTCAATAGTTATGAATTAAAACAGATAGGCGAAATAGCAGTTGCACATAATCTTATTATATTGTCGGATGAAATATGGAGTGATATAGTGTTTGAACCATTTCAGTACAAAAGCATAGCGTCTATAAGTGAATCAATCAAAAACCAAACAATCATTGTAACGGGTTACAGCAAATCGTATGGATTAGCTGGACTAAGAGTGGGAAGTGTTATAGCACCAAATGAAGACTTATTCACCAAAATACTAAATGAATCGGAGCATAACTCAACTGTAAATGGATGCAATGTTCTTGCTCAAGTTGCAGTAATAAGCGCACTTAATGAATGTGATTACTGGTTAACATCCTTTATTGAACATTTGAGTAAAATGCGAAACCTATGTGTTAATGAACTCAATTTAATAAAAGGAATTCATTGCAATTCGCCACAGGGATGTTATTTGGCATTTCCCAACATCAGTGAAACAGGACTGAATGAATCTCAAGTTCACCAATTACTGCTTGAAAAAGCCAAAGTAGCAGTGGTGCCTGGTTTAAGCAGATGGTTTGGCGAAAGGGCAGAAGGGCATATCAGATTGAGTTTTGCAACTTCAGAAAAAATATTGACAGAAGCGTTACAAAGAATACAATTTACATTCAATGAGTTATGAAAATAGTAATTTTAGGCAGTGGCATTGCAGGGATGGCATTAGGCGCCTTTTTACATCAAAAAGGGCATCAAATTTCATTAAATGAACGCAGTCCCAAAAACCAAAGATTAGGACATGCTTTTTTGTTACATCCTGATGCAATGGATATTCTACAAAAACTAACCCTAACCAATCCTAATGCTGAAATTCCAGGACAAATTATTGATGAAATTAAACTTAAAAAAGCAGACGATGAGCTACTTCAAAGCACAGAACTAGAATCATGGATTTGCATGAAAAGGTGTGACATACTCACCTTTATCAATCATTTTTTACCTGAAAATACGATTCAATTTAATCGCAGTTTTAAAAATTTTATATACAAAAACAACCAAGCGGTTGCTGTTGAATTTGAGAACGGTGACATTGAATATGGCGACCTTTTTGTTGGTGCGGATGGTGTAAGATCAAAAGTTCGAAATAGCCTTTTTGGTGAGATTGAATTTTCCAAAACCGAAGTTAGAGAAATAGTAGGTATTATTAAAAATACTGAATTAACACAAAAATCAGCACACACCTTTACCAAAATAAATTGTTTACAACAAGGCATAGCTTTTGGATATATTCCATGTTCAAATGATGAAATGGTTTGGTATATCCAATACGATGTTAGGTTACAAAAAGCTGAATTTGACGGACCAGAATCAATCAAAAACCACTGTTTATCATTATTAGAACAATTCCCAGAAGAAACTCGTAATCTTTTGTCATTCAATGATTTTTCAAATAACTTTTTATGGCAATCTACAGATTTTGATTTGTTACCTAATTTTCATAAAGACAATGTCGTTTTAATTGGAGATGCAGCACACGTTGCTTTACCATTTACGAGTGCAGGCACCACCAATGCTCTCATTGATGCTTATACACTATCTAATTTACTTCAACAAAACCCTACTATTAGTGGTGCATTTAATCAGTTTTATGAAACTCGAGCGCCAAGGATTAAAGAACATATTTCACTTGGAAGGGAAATCAAAAATAATTTTTTAGACAATACCAATCAAAACGTTAAAATTCCTCTTATCCAAAACCTGAAAAAAGAGGTGGAAATCCCAATTGATTCCAAAATAGAAATTTCGTACTTCACAGACCCTGTTTGTTCAACCTGTTGGGTGGTTCAACCACAAATAAGAAAACTATCCTTAAAATATGGCGAGTACTTTGAAATAAAATACCTGTTAGGTGGGCTACTTCCAAGTTGGGACGAGTTAAAACGCAAGATAGGACGCATTAAGCAACCCTCCGATGCTGCCGACTATTGGCAAGAGGTTTCTGAATCACAAAAAATGCCGTTGTCTCCAGATATTTGGATCAATTCGCCTTTGTCATCATCATTTCCACCTTCCATAAGTATTAAGGCTGCACAAATGCAAAATAAATTAAAAGCATACCAATTCCACAGAAGAATTAAAGAACTATTATTTTTGGAAAGCAAAAACATCACAGACCTCGACTTACTTCTACATACAGCAAAAGAGGTAGGTTTGGATGTTATTAAACTTAAAGAGGACATGAACTTAAATGCTATTAAAAAATTCAATGACGACCTTGAATATGCCTCTGAACTCAAAATTAATACGCTTCCTACCTTTATCTTTAAAAATGAATTTGGTGATGAAAAAACATTGAGAGGATATCAAGAATATGAAGTTATGGAAAAAGCAATTCTTGAATTAAATCCATTAGCTTTAAAAAACAATACGAAGCGTCAACCTATAGAATTATTTAATATTTACCAAAGCATGACAGCTCATGAATTTTCATATCTTTTGGAAATCAATATTATAGAAGCTGAGGATATTCTAATAAACTTAGAACACTCAGGCATTGTTGGGAAAAAGAAAAATAAGGCCGGTGATATTTGGAAGCTGAAACTTAAAAACTAGCGGTGCAAAGGCAATGTAATTGTAAATTCAGAGCCTTTGTTTAAAGCACTTGTATAAGTTATTGTTCCATTTAATAATTCAACAAACTGCTTTACAATAGTTAGTCCTAAGCCTGTCCCTACTATCCCTATTACATTAGAGGCTCTGAAAAAGCTTTCAAACAAATGCACTTGTTCATCTTCAGGAATGCCAATACCTTGGTCAATTATAGAAATTTGTATTCCAGACGATAATGGTTCAACTTTTAATTTTACAGTTGTATTTTCATCTGAATATTTCAAAGCATTATCAAGTAAATTCGACATTATATGTGTTAATATTTGCGAGTCGCTTCTAATATCCATAGGCAAATCAGGCATTATCAACTTAATGCGTTTATTATCTATTTTTTGCGAATAGTACTCGTTTACAAAATTAGAAAGATACAAGGACAGTGAAAAATTCGATGGATTGTAACTGTATTTTCCCAATGATTGTTTTTCAAGAATTAGAGTATCATTAAGCAAAACAACCATCCTATTTATTTCCTTTTTAATTCTGTTGATGTGTTTTTCGTATTTCTCTGCAAGATTTAGATTAGATATTTCACTAATGTACATTTCCATCAATTCTGTACTCCCGGAAATAGTAGAAAGAGGAGTTCTAAACTCGTGAGATGCTGTGGTAACAAAACGTGACTTTAATTTATTAACCTCTTTTTCGGAATTTAATGCTGTTTTCAAACGGTCATTAGCCAACTGTATTTCAGCCTGTTGTTTTTGCATTGCTATAACATTTCCTATTGTAGATGCAAGTGCTAATAAAGCGTCCTGTTGACTTTCAGTAAAAGTTTCGTCAGTTTGGCAATTATCAAAACCCACCCATCCCCAAAACAAGTCATTCGAATAAATAGGAACAAACAAAACTGCTTTAATTTCTTGCGACTCTAAAGTTTCTCTAAAAAAATCATTTGTAATGTCTTTTACTATCGCACTGTATGTTTTTCTTTCTAACATCACCAAACGCAAATCCGAAAAAATTGACCAAGGCAAGTCTTGTAACTCAGGATTATCTATTTGAATACTTATATTTTCTTTGGTCCACTCATATCTTTGTGAAAAAATATCCTCGTTATCACTGTTTTGAAAATTTTGAAAAATATAAACCCGATCTACATCGGTTGCTTTACCCAAAATACCTAATACATTGGTTATAGAACTTTCCAAACTATTGTTACTTGACAAAGTAAAATAAGCTTGACCAAGTGCATTTAATATCTTCTCACTTTTTTTCATATTAGGTGGCGAAAATAGTACAATTTAATTTATAAATAAATTAATAGTAAAACAAAATTACTATTTACGCAATTTTACTTCCCGGACTCACTATTCCGTTTCCAGGTTGCATTAGTTTAAGTGAACCATCTTCATTTTCAGCAAGAAGCAACATGCCATTACTTTCTATTCCTTTAATTTTGCGTGGCGCTAAATTGGCTAACACACACACTTGTTGCCCTATTAATTCACTTGGGGTAAAGTGTAAAGCAATTCCCGAAACAATAGTCCGTTGTTCAAAACCTAAATCTACTTTTAATTTTAATAACTTATCCGCTTTCTCAACCTTTTCAGCTTCCAAAACCGTGCCTACTCTTAAATCTATTTTACCAAAATCATCAAAAGTAATAATTGGCTTTAATTCTGATTGAGGTTCTAATGATTCTGAAACAATGGTAGTTGCTACATTTTTTTTAGTCTCTTCCAAATTCATAATTTGTTTTTGTATAATATCATCTTCAATGTTACTAAATAAGTGGGCTGCTTGACCAAGTGTGTGACCCGACTGTAATTGAACAAAACTATTCTTTACAAAACTTTCCTTTTGTGTGTTCAATTGAATTCTTAATTTTTGAGCAGAAAATGGCATAAAAGCATCCATCCACCAAGACAAAGTTGCACAAACCTGTATGGCATTAAACATTACAGTTGCCGTTCTTTCTTCATCTGATTTAATCAATTTCCAAGGCTCTGTTTCTGCCAAATATTTATTTCCCGCACGGGCTATGTTCATAAGGGCAAATAACCCGTCTCTGAACTTAAACTGACGAATAGAATGGTCTATTTCCTCTTGGAATAATTGAATATCCTTTATTAGTTGATTGTCTATCTCCAACAAATGACTTGCAACAGGCACCACCCCTTCATAATATTTTTGCGAAAGTACCATAACTCTGTTAATGAAATTCCCAAGAATGGCAACTAATTCACTGTTATTTCTGGTTTGAAAATCTTTCCAACTAAAATCCGCATCTTTGGTTTCAGGCGCTATAGCGGTTAATACATATCTCAGTACATCTTCCTTGTTTTCAAATTCCTTGAAATAATCTTCCATTTCCACACTCCACTTTCTGCTTGTGCTCATTTTCTCTCCCTCTAAATTTAAAAATTCATTAGCAGGGACATTGTCTGGCAAAATATAGGATTCTGCTGCTTTTAACATCGCTGGAAAAATGATACAATGAAACACGATATTGTCTTTTCCAATAAAATGAATCAAACGACTGTCATCATTTTGCCACCACTTTTTCCAATCATTTGCTTGACCGGATTTGATGATTGAATTTTGAGGGTAGGCATAATGAAATGAATTTTCTTCCATTTCTTTAAAAAACGCTTTAGTGGCAGAAATATAGCCAATGGGGGCATCAAACCATACATACAACACCTTACCTTCGGCACCTTGGAGAGGCACTTTAACACCCCAATCAAGATCACGCGTCATGGCACGGGGTGACAAACCTCCATCAATCCAACTTTTACTTTGACCATACACATTGGTTTTCCAATCTTCTTTATGTCCTTCGAGTAACCATTCTTTCAACCATGGTTCATAGTCATTCAAAGGCAAATACCAATGTTTGGTTGTTTTTAAAACAGGTGTTTTATCGGAAAGTGTAGATACGGGATTAATTAATTCATTAGGACTAAGCGCCTTTCCGCACTTTTCGCATTGATCGCCAAAAGCACTGTGAAAACCACAATTGGGACATGTTCCTTTGATATATCTATCCGCTAAAAAGGTTTGTTTTTCTTCGTCGAAATACTGTTCAGAAATCTCCTCTTTAAACAAGCCTTTTTCATATAAATTTAAAAAAAACTCTTGGGCAGTTTGGTGGTGAATTTCGTCACTGGTTCGGTGATACACGTCGAACGAAATGCCTAGTTTTTCGAAATTTTCTTTCAGTAACTGATGGTATCTGTCAATAATATGCTGAGGGCTTGTATTTTCTTTTTGAGCTTGAATTGGGATTGCTGTTCCGTGCTCATCACTTCCACACACAAACAACACTTCTTCACCTGCATTTCTTAAATAACGGGTATAAATATCAGCCGGAATATAGGCACCAGCCAAATGACCAATATGTTTAGGGCCATTTGCATAAGGCAAAGCAGCTGTCACAAGGGTTCTTTTAAAAGACTTCATAGACATTGGCAAAGATACATTTAATGCATTAAACAAAAAGAATATCCAAGTTTAATTCTCCATTATTTGAATAATACAAATGATGTATTGACGTTTAATCATATATTTATACATTTGTAGAAAAAAAAATTAGATGAACCTGTATAGAACCAATTGCTTCTCTATTTATTCACCGATGAATTTCTTTATAAAACGCATTGTTTTTGTTTTTTCTTTTGGCATTTGCACTACCATAGCTGCGCAAGAGCGCATTACATCTCTCAACTTTTTACAAGCAGGTGCTGTTCCAAAAACAATTACCGAAAGAGGAAAAAACATTAACACCTCAGGATTATCATTCAACTATGTACATTTTAATGAAAAAAAGTTTTTTAGAATGGATGCCACTTGGTTGGTCCGTTATTTAATGAATGGCAATAAAGATTCGAGCGTTTTTAATGATACCAACAAAGTATATGGTTTGGACCTACCTGTTTTTACCGCAACTTATGGAATTAACTTTATAAAAGGAGATGATTTTAGTTTGGGAATAGGAATCAATTTAGACTCAAGAACTTTTTACAGTGCCCCTTCGGCTAAAGCAAAAAATATTATTGATGCTTTCAATACCGGGGTGGTTTTAGGTACTAAAATCAGACTAAAAAAATGGTTGAGTTATACTAGTTTGTTAGGGTATGACATTATGTTTACTGATGCCAAAAGTTCCTTTTCTAATGGCAATCAATATTACATCCAAAACAACTTTTCTTTTTTACTAAAAGGGAAATTAGGAATTAATATTCAACCTGATTTAAGTTTAAAAACCTTTGACTTAAACGGCATTAAAGATGCCAAAATATTTAACAAAAATATTAAAATAGGCATAGCCTACGCCATTGACTAATAAAAAAAATGGCGATTAAAATAATCGCCTTTTAAAGATTTTATTTATTTTCCTATTAAGGAGTTGGTTGTGTCATTGGTTGAGCAGCATCTTGTGATGGTGCTGCAGGTGCTGCTGGTGTTGTATTCCCTTTAGCCGCTGGTGCATTAATTAATTCGTTAATTTTAGCATCTTTTGCCTCAACTTTACCCGTACCTACAGTAGAAGCACCGTTGTATGAACTTGCCACAAGAGAAACCACTAATATTACAGCTGCAAAAATCCAAGTTAGTTTCTCTACGCCTTCTGAGGTTCTTTGTACACCAAACATTTGGTTACTTGAAGAGAAATTAGAAGCTAATCCTCCACCTTTGGGGTTTTGAATTAAGATAATTCCAATAATTAAAGCGGCTGCAATTAGACCTATTATTAATATGATACTTAACATAATTTATTTTTTTTCTTTTTTAAGATTTTCGATAAGGGATGCAAAATACGCCTTTTTTGAAGGATTTTGCAAAATTAATTTTTCGTATGCTTTTATTGCCAAACTAATATCTCCTTGTTGTTGGTATAGTTGTGCTAATGTTTCGGTTACAAAATCCAATTCAAAAACCTCACTTTTCTTTGCCATGTTTTCGGCATTGTAAAATTCTTTCTTAGGTCTCGAAATTTGAGGATTCTTTTTGATGAACCTCGCAATAATATCGTCTTCCTCTACTTCTTCTTCAACATTATCAACGGTTATTAACTCATCTTCGTTTGATTTTTCAACCATTTCTGTGGCTACTTTAGGCTGCTTGAGCCAAGCGAAAAAATCTTTCTCCGAAGTGGCGGTTTCTCTTTCTTTCTGTTTACTGTTTAACTCAACTTCTAAATTATAAATAGGGTTTTTTCTTAAATTTAAAAACTGTTCTAATTCTTTTTGAGAATCATTTGGCGTTTTATGCAATTCCTCTGTCTGACTATCTAATTGCAAACTCTCTTTTTCTATTTCTTGTATTTCCTCTTCCGTTTCTTCTATCTGGGTTTCTGCAATTTCTGTAAGCTCTTCAACTACTATTTCTTCTGTTTTGAAAGGGTCCGTATTTTCATCAATTAACACCTCTACCAATTCTTCTGCCGTTGTAGACACCTCATTTTGCTCAACACTATGAGTTTCTTGGGACTCCTCTTTCGGCTCTTCTTTTGTTTCCAATACTGTCTCATTGTCTGACGGAATGGATTCAGTAATTTCCTCCATTTGTTGATGTTGAGTAGAAAAAGTGAATTCAGTGTCAACCAATTCTAAATCCTCTGTTTCCTGTAATGGCAATTCATCTGTTACAGACGACTCATTATTGTGTCGCAATTCAAAAACAATTTCTTCAACCTCCTCTATTGTGTCTTGTTGAATAAGCTCAACTTCAGTATTTTCAGGCAATTCTACTTCATCATCCTTTAAAAATGCCTCCAAATCATTGATAGGCGGCTTAATTTCCTCCAGTTGTGGCAATTCTTCTGTTGCAATTTCTTCTTCGACACTTTGTTTTTCAACAATAATTTCAGATTCTTGAGTTGTAATCGTTACTGAATTATCGATGGCATTACTATTAGAAACTACTTCTAAACTATCTTTACTTTTTACCGTTTCATTTTGGTGAATATACTGATAAAGAGCCTCTCTATTGTTGACTCTAATAGCGGCATGACGAAGATAATAGTCAAATTCTTTTTCATTTTCATTGACATAAAATTTGGCTAAAAGCACATAGGGTAAATAATAATAGGGTGCGTTTTCAATCACCTTTTTTAAACCATCTACATCCTCAGAACTTATTAATTCTGGCTTTAGATATAGGGCTGATATTCTATTGCTGTCCATTACCACTTTAGAGCTACTTTATTAAATATTTCTTGAATTATTTGTGTACTTACCTCTTCCGACAATCTATTTTCTATGGTTTGAAAATTCTCTGTAGCGTTAAACTCCTGAAATTTGGTAATTTGCTCAGTAAAATTCATTTCTTTATGTTTAGGACATTCAAACACAACATTTACAGTCATAGAAAATCTATTTTTAGCCGCTTCTGTAGTATTTGTTGTTGCTGATGGTTGAATTCTATAATCCGTAATTGACCCCGTTATTTTGAAATCTCCATTTTGCGGAACAATTGCTAATGAAGTTTCTCTCATAAATTTATCTTTCAATTGCTCGGTAAACTTCTGACTGATAGATGGATTTACCAAACTCGCTTGATTATTGAAATAAGCAATGCTGATGTTGCTTACATCTGCGGGAATATTGATACCCGACAAACTGTATTTGCATGACTTACAAGCAGACAAGCTCAATAAAATAAGTCCTAAAATTAATCCTTTATATTTCATTAAAAATCTTCTAAATTGTATTGTTTAATTTTACGATAAAGGGTGCGCTCAGAAATACCAAGTTCTTTGGCAGCTCGGTTTCTTTTCCCTTTATTTCGCTTTAATGCATTTTTTATCATTTCCAACTCTTGGTCTGCTATAGTCAAGGAGCCCAAAATATGGTCGTCTAGTGGCTGAACTTCTATAAAACTCTCTTTATTGGTGGCAATAACTGTGCTTGAGGGAATAATAATAGCTTGCTTTTGGTCTACTTCATCAAAATCAGGCTCTTGGTTATAGAGAACATGGTTTATCTCCGACTGATGTTTTTTAATAAATTCCTCACGATTGGAATTATTTTCAATTAATCCCATCACTATCCTTTTAAGTTCACTCACGTCTTTTTTCATTTCAATTAAGAACTTATAAAAAATATCTCTTTCGCTGAACCCTTGAGTTTGTCCCTCATTAGAGCTTGCCAATTGTGGTAAATTAGAAACTGGTCGAGGCAAATAGTAGCTGAGTATTTCGCCACTTATTGGATTATTTTCCGACTCTAGGACACAAATTTGCTCCGTCACATTTTTTAATTGACGAATATTTCCTGGCCAAGCGTAATTGTTCAATAATTCTTGTGCTTCCTCAGTTAAACCTACAAGTGGGGCATGGTTTTTTTCGGCAAAAGCACTTGCAAATTTTCTAAACAGTAAATAAACATCCTCTTTTCTTTCAGATAATTTAGGAACTCTAATGGGCACAGTGGCAAGTCGGTAATACAAATCTTCTCTAAACTTACCTTGTTGCGCTCTCTCGAGTAAATCTCTGTTTGTGGCAGCTATTACTCTTACATTGGTTTTTAACACTTTCGAAGAACCCACTTTAATGTATTCTCCATTTTCGAGAACACGCAGCAATCGGGCTTGTGTGCCTAAGGGTAGTTCACCTACTTCATCCAAAAATATAGTACCACCACTTACGGTTTCAAAATACCCTTTTCGGGCATCTGTAGCTCCTGTAAATGAGCCTTTTTCGTGACCAAACAATTCCGAATCAATGGTTCCTTCAGGAATTGCACCACAGTTAACCGCTATAAAATTGGCATGTTTACGGGCACTTTGTGCATGTATTATTTTAGAAAACGACTCTTTCCCTACTCCACTTTCTCCTAAAATTAACACACTCATGTCTGTAGGTGCTACTTTTATCGCGGTTTCTAATGCGTGGTTTAATGCAGGTGAATTTCCTACAATTTCAAACCTATTTTTTATCCCTTGTAATTGCATTATTTAACGGCTTTACCAATTAATGTTGTACCTGTAGCTCTTTCAATTAACACATCTGCGTAATCTCCAAGTTGGAAATCTTCTTTAGGAAAGACAATGATATTATTTTGATCATTACGACCACATAAATCCATTTCACTTTTTTTGGAAACACTGTCTATTAATACTCTCACTACTTTTCCTATCATCTTCTGATTATTTTCTAAAGAAATTTTACTTTGCATTGTAATAATTTCCGAAAGTCTGCGCGACTTAGTTTCCTCGGGTACATCATCTTGCATTTTTTTCTGCGCCAACGTTCCCGGTCGTTCAGAGTATTTGTACATATAACTGAAGATAAACTTACATTCATCCATTAATGACAAAGTCGCTTGATGGTCTTCTTCTGTTTCGGTGCAAAACCCTGCAATAATATCACAACTGATACTGCAATTGGGTATAATTTCTTTAATTTTATTAATTCTTTCCAAGTACCATTCTCTTGAGTAGGTTCTATTCATGGCTTCCAACAAACGGCTACTTCCACTTTGGGCAGGTAAGTGAATATGATTGCAAATATTGGAATATTTGGCAATCGTATGCAACACATCGTCGTTAATATCCTTAGGATGCGAAGTGCTAAATCTGATGCGCATTGTTGGGTGAACGAGTGCTACCTTTTCAAGTAACTGAGCAAAATTAACTGCATTTTCTTTTTGTTCATCACTTGCATTTTTGTAGTCCATTTTCGGACCGCCTCCAAACCACAAATAACTGTCTACATTTTGCCCTAACAATGTTATTTCCTTATAACCATTGTCACCCAGTATTTTCACTTCTTCCAATATGGTTTGTGGGTCTCTACTTCTTTCCCTTCCACGTGTAAAAGGCACTACACAAAAAGAACACATATTATCACAACCACGCATGATACTTACAAAAGCAGAAATTCCGTTAGTATTTAATCTTAACGGCGAGATTTCGGCATAAGTTTCTTCCCTACTCAACAAAACATTAATAGCCCTATTTCCAGTTTCCACTTCGGCCACCAAATTGGGTAAATCTCTGTAAGAATCGGGACCAGCCACTATATCAACTAATTTTTCTTCCTCAAGTAATTTAGTCTTTAATCTTTCTGCCATGCAGCCCAATACCCCAATGATTAAATCAGAATTTTTTCTTTTATTGTTTCTTAAATGTTTTAAACGGTCTCTAATTTTTTGCTCTGCATTGTCACGAATTGCACAAGTATTCAAAAAAATAACATCCGCACTAAATTCATCTTTTGTATACTCAAACCCGTTCTCTGACATAATAGAACCAATAATTTCACTGTCGCTAAAATTCATAGCACAACCATAACTTTCGATGTAAAGTTGCCTTTTGTCGGTCTTAGTATTGGTTTGATTATTGGATAAAATTAGCTCGTCTTGCATAGGGAATGCAAAACTACAAAATAAATATGACATAATGACATATTTGCGATTCCGTTTTTGTTAAAAATAGTCGATTATCTGATTAAAATCATCTACAATTAAATATCACCTAATTGCAATAAAATCCTTTAATGTTAAGACTAATCATCTACTGTTAACATTCACCTAACTCCTTAATATTCTGCTAAATCAATCCTCTCGATTTCAATTCGAGGTATTTATTAAGGGTTTGTAAAGACAAGTCTTGCGGTCGAGTGTATATAGTTTGAATACCTGCATTGTGAAGTTCGTTCACTATAATTTTCTTTTCGTGAATGGTTTGTTCAGCCACTATTTGAGTATAAATTCCTTTTAAATCAACAGCTTCTTTATTACTCATTTCCATAATTGCTGTATTTTCAAAGAATATTACGACTAATAAATGCTGTTTATTGAGTCTTTTTAAAATCGGTAAAACCCTTTTCATGCTGTAAGTACTTTCGAAATTTGTATATAAAAACAATAAACTTCGGGTTTTTACAAGTCTATTGACACTGTGATACATTAGCTCATAATTAGCTTCTAAATTTCTTTCTTTTTGGTTGTAAAGCGCTTCTAACAATTGATTAAGTTGCCCTACTTTTCGTTCGGCTTTGATGGCTGTTCCAATAACGTCGGAAAAGGTGAGCAAACCTACCTTGTCAGATTTTTTTAATGAAACATTACTTGTTACCAAAGCGCTATTAATGGAATAATCCAATAAACTTAAGCCTTCAAATGGCAACAACATTGTTCTACTTTTATCAATAACATGATAAATGGGTTGTGATTTTTCATCTTCATGCTGATTAATCATCAACTTTTGATTTCGCGCTGTCGATTTCCAATTAATTTGACGCACATCATCGCCTCTTACATAATTCCTTATTTGTTCAAACTCATAACTGTGACCAATTCTGCGCATTTTTTTAATGCCATAAAGACTTGAAATTTTAGAAAAAGTGTACAGTTCAAACTTCTTCATTTGAATGATACTTGGATAAACAGGAACAGATTGTTTGATTTCTACCACAATTCTGCGTTGAATTAATTTTAAAGGACTTTGAATAAATAAATTCAAGTTACCAAAATTGTAAATACCTCTGCTTAAAGGTTTAATCACATAATTTAAAACTTTATTTTCATAAGCAGACAAGGAGCAATGCATAGAAAAATCGCGATTTTGCAACTGAAAAGGCAACTCGTCTACAACCTCAACAGTCCATTTTCTATTGCTTAAATTTCTGATTACAATTTCCACTTGATTTTCATCGTTGAGAGATAGTAATTTAGATGTTTTTCTGAGTGCTTGAACCATTACCCATTTACTGTATATCCAAAGCAAATCGAGCAACAAAAGAGAAAAGATTGCAAATGTTAAAAAGACAGAAATCAAAAACAATGGCTTAAAGGCAAAACTGATGCAAAACAGGGCTATAACAACCCATAAAAGCATAAAAAACCGCTTACCAATAAAGATGTTATTGACTTGTTTCATTTTTACCTAGGCACTTCAATATTCAAAAATAACTCTTGTAAAATAGACTGCACATCGAACCCTTCCATTTCTTTTTCGGGCGATAAAATAACACGGTGGTTTAACACTGGAAATGCCGCATATTGAATATCATCAGGCGTTACAAAATCTCTACCTTGAATAGCGGCAAGCGCTTTGGCTGTTTTTACTATAGCCATCGAAGCTCTTGGTGAAGCTCCCAAAACCAAATCCTTGGTATTTCGGGTGTGGTGTATAATTTCAGCAATGTATCTAATCAAAGATTCTTTAATAAACACTTTTTCGACCAAAGATTGACACTTTACTATGGCCTCTGAAGTCATTACTTGCTTAACTTCTTTGATAGCTAATTGACTGAAATCTCCTTCAAACCTTGTTATAATTTCAATTTCTTCTTCCAAGCTTGGGTAATTAATTTTCACCCTAAATAAAAAACGGTCTTGTTGAGCTTCAGGTAATTTGTAAGTCCCTTCTTGTTCAATAGGATTTTGGGTTGCCATAACCATAAATGGCGATTCTAGCTGATAGGTTATTCCATCGATCGTTACTTGCTGTTCCTCCATTACTTCGAACAATGCAGCTTGTGTTTTGGCTGGCGCTCTATTAATTTCATCTATTAGCACAATATTTGAGAAAATAGGTCCTTTTTTAAACTCAAAATCATTGGTTTTGGTGTTATAAACACTCGTTCCTGTAACATCGGCGGGCATTAAATCAGGAGTAAACTGAATTCTTTTGAAATTCAAATTAAGCGTTTTGGCCAGCAAATTCACAGTAAGGGTTTTGGCGATTCCTGGGACCCCTTCAATAAGCACATGTCCTTTTGTAAACAAGCCCGCTAATAATAAATTGATAAGCTCATCCTGACCTACTATTACCTTATGAATTTCGTGTCGAATAGCTTCTACTTGCTGTTGTAATGTTTGCAAATCTATAGCCTCTCTTCCGGATTCTAATTGGCTCCATTCGTTTTGTTGTTCCATATTATTGGTTATTGTTATAATGTTTGTAAAAAGTATTTATTCTATTGTATAGCTCTGCCAAGTTAGCATTGTCTGTTTTTTCTTTTTTGTAATCTATGACTTGAAAATAATAATCGAATATACGCTCTACTATTTTTTCATTGACTTTCGATTTTTTTGCAATTAATTTAATTTCATCAGCTTTAACATCCATGGTTGCAATTCCCAATTTTGTTCTCACAAAATACAAAAACAATTGCATTTTTTGCTCTGCCATTTGGTATGAGTTCTCATGACTGAAACTGAGGGCGCTTAACGTTTCAATAAATCCCAAAGTGGTATTTTTCTTTTGTTCCAAAACTGGAATTTGCCTTTGCTTCCTTTTAATAACAAATAGCAAAAAAAGCAATAAACTTAACAAACTCAAATACCAAGCCCATTTTAAAGAAGGATTATTTAAAATAAAAGACAATGGCGTTGCCGCTTGTTTCATTAAAACATCAGTATCTTTCTTATAGATTCTTGATGAATAATCAAATATTACATTCGTTAGCTTAATGCTATTCAAACATTGATTGACATATTCAAAACCACGCTCATTTTTTAAGGCATAATTACTAAATAAAAGGGGGTTGGTGTGAACATAAATTTCACCTTTACCATAATAAATTCTGATAAAATTAACATTTGAATCAACAGACCCTAACACATCATACTGAGGCTGAATGTATTCAAAAAACAGATTATTCTTGGGGAACTGTAAATAATTCCAATTGGTATTGGCAAGCGTATCTTTATTAAATCCTCTGAACTGAAAAAGATTACGACCATTGAACTGCGCTGAAATAGATTGATTTAGATTAAGACTGACTGTATTTTGAAAATACGTTTCTAGCAATACTTGTTCGTCAGCAAGGGCTAGTTCTAAAAGCTGTTCAGGAATACCTTCGGTAATAAAGACCAATTGATTGCCTGCTTTTGCAAAAGACAGTAAAGAATCAATTTCACTGGCACGCAAATAGCAAATACCTCCTGCAAACAAATAAGTTTGACCAACTGTATTGGTATCTAAATATTGATTTAAAGACTCTTTTACACTTGTAAATTTAATCTCTCCCTCATTTTGTATTAAAGCCTCAAAGACACCAAAATCATAAGGCTGAACCATACTACTTTCAAACGTTTTATACCAAGAAAATTTCTCTTTGTCCTCGCGCAAAAAGACAAAAAGCATAATTGCCGAAACCAAGACCAACAAAGTTATCCATATCGCTTTATCTCTTTTCATTTATGGCTTTTTATTAGTATTTCAAACTGATTAAAAACAATCATTAGCTCATTTAAACTTTGCTCTGTAAGCAACATTTCGCCGTACCAAATTCCATCAAAATTAAAAGTTAACTTTTTGAATAAATCTTGAATCTCTTTTGGCTTTATTTGCAACATTAGCTCATAGTTTGTACTGTGTTTTTTGTACAAAATAATGTTTTTTAAAACCAATAGTTTAAGCGCATGTAAATACTTTAATCGATAAGCCAGTGCATACTCTTTATTAGCTAAAGCATCATTGAATAAATCATCAATTTTCAATTGCATTAACTCTTCCTTTTCAGGAGCCTCGTAACTGTAAATAAAAGTAGGTTTATTAACTACATTTCTGTTCTTAAAATTCTTAATTATACTATACAACACCCATACTATTAAACCAATCGCTATTAATAAAAAAAAGTATTTAAAAGGTGTAAAATCGAAACTTGTTTTTGCTTTAAACGTTTTGGGTTTCTGTTTTTCTTTGGCAATTGTATCTTCATCAAATCGCAAATCCTTAGCTTTTACTTTCCATTCCGACTTATTTAAGCTTGTTGACCCTTCTTCATTATATCTCAAATTCTGAGTTGAATCCAATAGCATACTATTAGACATTGAAAGTTGTGAACTAAGCAAAAACAAACACACAAAAAGTAAAAATTTCATTTTCATTCAGTTTCTATACCGTATACCTTCTTGGTGTTTCCTAATTGATGAATAGCCATTTTTAAACCCGTGGCAGTATTTATTTCTCTTATGCTTATTGCGTTTATTAGCAATTGAATAATTTGGAATGCGATAAGAAAACTCACTATTATGACAAATAAAAACAATAAAATACTTTTAATCAATAAAGTGTATTTTTCGGGTGACAATTGAACATTCATTTCGATTAACCAAACCATTAAAAAACTTATGGGAGACATTAACAACACAAAACTAATGGTACAGATAAATGCCATGGTTAAGGACAACAATTGGGTTTTAATTAATCCACTTTGAAACACCATTTTTATACCATCACTTACTGAGTATAAGTTGGAATAATACAAGTAAATAAAAATACCTGATAAGGCAACAGGAAATAAAAGTAGATAAACAATAAGCACAAGGGACCCATTTATTAGCAATAACAAATTGATTGACAAAATAAAGGAGGCAATGGCGATAACTGATCTTTTAACTGAAAATTGAATTTCAAACTCTTTAAATAATTTCTTACAAACCAAAAACACTATACCAAATTGCCAAACGGACATTAGCAAATACTGAACTATCCCCTCATTGTGATTAAGCAATATGCCAAAATTTGAATAACTAGCCCCTAATTTACTAATCAAACTGTAAATATTTATGTCCTCAATATCGATAGAAAGCACTTGAAAATGACGTACTGTTTCGTTAAAATTAAAGGCGTAAATACTTGCAAAAAACAGAACAGAACATGCTAGAACAGAAATCAAAATTGCATTGAAATATTTCTTTAAAAAACCAATTGATTTCATAAATATGACCCCATTGGAATAAATGCTATTTTTATCAAACTCGAGAGTTTCGTCGGGTTTATAATCGGCATCACCTAAATCAACATCTTTAACATCTTTAAATTTATTGTATGGATAAATAACAAAGTAAAACACCATTAAGCTAACCGATAGCAAGATGAATGAAGCTCTAAATACATCAGGAATTTCAGTAAATCTGGTGAGAAAAGACTCAACAAAAGCAGCAAACAAAATAAAAGGAATACCTGCTAAAAACAACATAGCACCTCGTTTTCCCCAAACACTAAAAGCCTTACTTCTGCTCAAAGTTCCGGGATACAGCAAACCCCTTCCCAAAAGCATTCCTGCTTGTGTTTCTATAACCAAAGTCAAAATCTCTATACTACCATGCATCCACACTGTTAGGTTAAATTCTGCCATTAAATTTCGGGAATAAAAGAAATATATAAATGCGCCTAACATTACCCCGTTGCGAATCATTAAGACCATTGCACCATAGGAAAAAAGCAATCCAAACAAAAACACAAACAAAGAAACCCTTAAATTATTGGTTGCTATACTTACAAACATTTCGAACGCATCGCTCGACTTATAAATACCAAGGGGATCTCCTTTTTCAATGTTTTTAATCGTTTGATTGATATAATCATCCCCAAAAATAGAGCGTGCAAATTGCTCGTCATTAGCCGAAGAAAACAGCCCTATTAAAACCGAAACCAATAAAATAACAAAAGAAAGCAACATTTCTTTGCGACCGTAATACACAATTTTGGGAACATCGGTTTTAAAGAAATCATAGATTGACTTAGAAACGTTTGATTTGTTTTTATAAATTGATTGGTAAATGAGTTGCGCTAATCCATTCAAATAGATTTTCACCGACCGGTTTTTGTAGTATGTTCGAGCATACGACAAATCATCTGTAATTTGAATTAACTGAGCTCTTAACTTACTAGGGTTTTTTTGAGCTTGTTTTAATTCAAGTTCGAATTGTTGCCATTTCTCTTTGTTTTGATCTACAAATTTACTCTCACGCATTAGACATAGCAATGATAATAATATTTTTCTATATTATTCAGCACTTATTAATTATTTTTGTGTTTTATCCTATGCTCAAAGACATTGAAACTGAAAACGATATTTACCAATGGCAAACTGCGTTTTATAAACACTTATTGAACGACCCCATTACCTCTCCTAAATTTTCTCACTTGAATTTGGAAGAACACATGCCTAAAATAGTGGCGTTTTGGTCGTTTGTATTGCTCGACAAAGAAGGTTACAAAACCAATGTTTTTGAAAAACATATCCATCTAAATTTAGAAAAAATTCATTTCGAAAAATGGTTGAATTATTTTACCACTACCACCAATGAAATGTTTAGCGGACCTAGTGCTAATATTGCTCTCGAAAGGGTTAGATTATTAGCTTCTACTTTTTTACATAAACTTACAGGCGAATACCATGGTTTTTAATATCTTCAAAATTCATCTTCTTTTAATAACTTTATTGTCTGTTAACATTGGCAGTGCCCAAACCAATCCAATTATTCGCAAACAAGCTTTGATATTGATAGACAATAATTTCAATGAAAGCAGTTTTAAGAATCTAGACATTCACATCAACAGTCGTTTAAAATCTATTTTAACGATAGATTTTGCTGAAGATTTAAGCAAAGTAATTCAAGAAACTAAAGGGGTTTTATACATGGAACAAGCACTTGTTGGTGTCAATATTCACCCATTAAACGACATAGAAAGAACCTTTACAAGTGTTGATAAAGTTAATAATGGAAGCAACAATGGATTGCCAAAAAACTTTGAAGGAAAGGGCGTCATTATAGGAATTGTAGATGTTGGTTTCCAAAACAACAATCCTAATTTTTTTAATAAAGATGGTACAAAAACAAGAATTTCTCGATTTTGGCATCAAGGACAAAGTGGAACACCACCTATTGGTTATAATTATGGCAATTTATATACAGATTCTACTGCAATAATTAATGCCAATGACCTCGACGGCAGTCATGGAACCCATGTGGCAGGTATTGCTGCTGGCAGTGGTTTCTCAACGCCTAATAGACAATATAGAGGAGTAGCACCCGAGTCTGAATTAGTATTTGTAAGCATTAAATACAGTAACGACTCACTAAGAGGAAGTGCTTTGGGCGATTATGTGATTGCTAATCCAAGTATTATCGATGCTTATAAATATATTTTCGACTACGCAGCTTCGGTAGACAAACCGGCCGTTATTAACTTAAGTTGGGGTATGCATACTGGTCCGCATGATGGCACTAGTTTGTTCGATATTGCCACAGAACAATTGGTAGGTAATGGCAAAATAATTGTTGGTGCCAATGGCAATGATGGTGAAAACCCAATGCACTTAAATTACAAATTCAACAAGGATACTATTTCCACACTTGCTATCGAGAACAATCGACAATGGCGAGGTCGTGAGAGTATTTACTGTGATTTTTGGGGAAGTAAAAACAGCCGTTTTAGCATTCAGGTTCAGGTATTAGACACTCATTTGCAAATAGTAAGAGAAACACCCTTTGTGTATTCAAATGAAATCAACCGCTCTTATACTTTATCTCATCAAAATAATCAGTTTAAGATTTCATTCCAAAACCAAGCAAACTACCCTCTTAATAACAAGCCCAACATTACGTTAAGTGCAGAAAGCTCAAACAGAAGACTTTATATTTTTAAAGTGAATATTACCTCGGATTCAGCTGAAATTCATGCATGGAACAGCGGTGCTGCAAGAGACTGGACAAGTGGTTCATTCACGAATAAATGGGGAAAATGGAATTATGAAAACTCTTTTATTAAAGGCAATTCCAACTATACTGCAGGTGAAAATGGCGGTACATCTAAAGCTGTAATTTCTGTTGGTGCTTCAGCAGCACGTTCTTCATTTACAAATATTAAAGGCAAGTTAGTGAATGATTCTGCTTATGCTTTTCCGGGTAGTTTGGCTTCCTTTTCTAGCAGGGGACCTACCGTAGATGGTCGTATAAAACCAAACATTGTTGCACCAGGATTCAATGTTCCTTCATCCTACAACAACTTGCAAATGGCATCTTGGATGAGTGATCGAACATTATTAAAAACTACATTCCGAGGAGATACGCAATATTGGGCAGCTTCGAGTGGAACCTCAATGGCAGCTCCACATGCAACTGGCATAGTGGCCTTAATGTTAGAGGCAAATCCCAATCTTAATGCCTATCAAGTCATGGAAATTTTAGAACAAACTGCCACAGAGGATCAATGGACTGGAGCAACACCCAATAATAATTATGGACATGGCAAAGTCAATGCTTATGAAGCAGTATTATTGTCTCTACAATATGCCGGAATTAATGCCTTTTACAACACCAATAATTTGTTTTTTTATCCAAATCCAAGTCAACAGTATATTACATTCAAAGGAAATGTCATAATTCAGAATGCAAGTATTTCTATCTACAACACACTTGGCGATTTGGTAATGCATCAATCTGATATAATCGATATCAACAGCCATCAAATAAACATCCAAGATATTGCTGATGGTATTTATACTGTTGTGGTTAAAAGCGAAAATTCAGGCCCTTATGTTTTCAAATTATTAAAACGTTGATGTGTGAATTCAAAGATTCTATCGAATGAAACTAAATAATTGCTAAAATACACTTAAAATTGCCATACTTTGAACAAATGGACCTTATACTACCGACTAGTTAATGAAAGTGCAAAGTTTGCAGTTCAATCACTATTGAGTAACAAACTGCGTTCATTTTTATCTGTAATTGGCATAACCATTGGTATTTTCTTGGTTATTTTAGTTTTTACTCTTGTTGATTCATTAGAGGCAAACATCAAAAACAGTGTTCAATCCTTGGGTAAAAATGTTATTTATATAGACAAATGGGAATGGAGTGGCGGTGGCAGCGATTACCCTTGGTGGGAATATTTAAAACGTCCTGACTCTAATTTAGAAGAATTAAAAACCCTAAAGCAATATCCGGTCAACCATTTTTTTGAGGCACTTTCTTATTCCTATTCCTCTAGGTCGACCATTAAACACGACAATAATGAGGTTGAAGATGTAACCGTGGATGGTTACACTTATGATTTTGTAAAAATAGAAGAAATAGAACTCGAAAAAGGGCGATTTTTTAATCCTTACGAAGACCAAAATGGATTAGCGGTTGCTGTTATTGGCGCAAATGTTGCCAAGGGATTAGCCACTGATGAAGATATCATTGGAAAAACCATTACCGCTTTTGGCAAACCCATTAAAGTAATTGGTGTTTTCAAGTTTCAAGGAGACAATTTAATCAATATTGATTTTGATGATAAGATGGTAGTTCCTATTCGTTTTTTAGAATACGCTACTGGTAAAAAAGGCGGAGGAAAGTTGATTATAAAAGTAAAAGAGAATGTGAATGAAATAGCAGTGAATGAGGAAATTAGAGGAACGATGCGAACCATTCGAAAATTAAAACCTTCGCAAGACGATAATTTTTCATTAAACAGAATTTCCTTTTTGACTGAAACCATTGGTGATTTCTTTAAAAGTGTCAATAAATTTGGATTAGTTATTGGATTGTTCTCTCTACTCGTTGGTGGTTTTGGGGTGGCTAATATTATGTTTGTTTCGGTTAAAGAAAGAACAGCCATAATAGGAATACAAAAAGCATTAGGCGCTAAAAATGAGTTTATTATCATTCAGTTTCTTACAGAATCTGTGTTATTAAGTGTAATGGGAGGAATTATTGGTTTGTTAATCACATTTGGATTTTCAATGTTATTGAATGTCATTATAGAAAGTCAGTTTGAATCCAACTTTAGATTACTAGTAACCAAAGAAAATGTATTGATTGGACTTGCTTTTTCATCCGTTATCGGTTTACTTTCTGGATTTATTCCTGCGTACAAAGCAGGGCAGCTTCAACCTGTAGAAGCGATGCGAAGTAAATAAATTAGTCTCCAATTAAATGGATAACGCCATGAATTTGCTCTTGTAAGTTGCAGTCCTTTATTGTTATAAAGTAATAATAGACACCATCATAAGCCAATCCACCATCCCAAGGCTTATTGCTCGACTCAAACATCAAGAGTCCCCAACGGTTAAATATTTTTAAATCATACAAATAGTTGGCATTTTGTTCGGGGAAATACTCGTTTATAAAATCGCCATTAGGTGTAAATACATTGGGAATTTTAATGGTATTACTCTTTTTGAAATCTGGAATTTCTATCACTTCACCATAGCTACATCCATTTGTTTTAATACCTGAAACATATACTTTTCCCGCTTTTAAAACATTGACAATTGTATCCTTTGAATTGGGCAAAAATTGTTGAGGTTCCGATAACCAATTTATTGTATTAAAAGCTCCCTTTACCTGAACACTTCCTATATAATCAAAATCATTTAAATTACAGTGTAAACTATCTAGAACTAAGCTTATTTTCAAACTGTCCAAATCAATATAAATACTGTCGGTAAAAACACAATTTATTCTTTGCATTTTGAGCCAATACAATCCTTTTTGACTAACCAATAATACCGAATCTGTTGAACCATCAGACCAACTGTATTGTGTTTTGTCATAAAATTGATTAGGTTTAACAAGATAACTAGCACCTGAACATAAAAAAGTATCATTGGGCAACTTAAAATCTATTTTGTCATAAATAGTGATTGTTTTTATAATGGTATCTACACAATTTCCGTTAGCTGCAATTAAAATTACATTATAGTCGCCAATAAAAGGGTAAGTATAGCGCCCTACTTTATCACTAGAAGTATCAGCGGTAGTAGAAGTGTCACCAAAATTCCAAAAAAACCGAGTCGCATTTTGACTGGTGTTATTAAACACAACTTGCTTATCGCAATTAATATCGGGTGAAGTAAAAGCAGATGTTGTTTCAAACACACATTCTTGAACATTGAATTGAAAGTCGCGAAAAGTGTAACCAATTAAACGTCCGTTTCGGTATTCTTTAACAACTATTCCAACAACAAACTGACCATTTAAAGTTGGAGTAATTTTGAGAATACCTGTTTTAGCATTGATGGTGGCTTTAGGCTGTGAATTAATAGCATCGGCAAAACCATATCCTGATTCATAAACAATTTGACTAAAGGGTGGCGATTCATAATTAACAACATTGGGCCTTGGATTAAATTGGGTACCACCGGTATAAGGATGAAAAAACTCATAGACCAAACTATCCCCATCGGCATCGGTAGCAGAATGGTCAAATATTAAAGGGGCATTCGTACACAGAAAATTAGGAGGCAATTGCTTAAAATAGGGGCTACTATTGTTTCCTATAGAGTCGAAATCATTGATAAAAGTCCAAATATTTTCACCTGTTGATTGGGGAGAAATGATGTTTTTGATGGTATTATTTCTACAGCATCGCTGAAAAGACAACACATAACCCCCTTTATGTTCGGGCAAGGTAATTATAGTATCGTAATCATAAGCATCGATACAGGCATTTGGAGGTATGGCAATACAATTATAATTGGTTTTGGAAACCCTTACAGGTGGTTTTCGTTTTATCATAAAACTTAACCCATTCATTAAGCTATCATTGTCTTTAGAGAAAACGCCAATTCTTGCATATTCATCGTCTCTTATAGCGCCCGCTTGACCAAACACACAGTCGACATACAATTTCAGAACTATTCTAAACTGTCTGTTACCAAAATATGTATAATTCATTTCACCGCCCACTATATGAGTTGCGAGTGCGCTTTTGGTAAAAGCCAATAACAATATTATGAGTACAAATCTCAATTGATTATAAGTTATAAAAGAGACTTAAAAAACTAAACCAGAATAACTATTTCCCAAAACAGAAATATCAATATTTTCTATTTTTTACCATTAGCTTTTTTAGTATTTTTTTCTTTTTTGGATTTTCCATTTTTAGAAGGTTTATTCGTATCGGACTTACCTTTATCATTTGGATAATTGCATCTTACCACCATTTGTTTTTTGGCAGTTTGCACATTACCGTGATTATAAGTTGAAATCATCAATCGCAAATTAGCTTTTTCGGCAATAGACAAAATATACATCAGTTGAATGGTTTGACGAGAACCGTGTGTATGGTAATTTTTATTAAAATAAACCATATTACTGTCATTTTCAGAACTAATAACAACATTTACGTCATGCAAAGCCGCTTCAGAACTAACTTCTGCAGAGATAAAAATGGTGTCTCCTTTTTGATAATTGGTTTGAGTTTGGGGCGATTTAATATCAATTTTAGTCGCCTGCGCAAAAAGGGATTGAAAACTGAGTGAAACTATAGCAATTAATGTAATTTTAAGACTGTTCATCTTACAAATTTAAACAAAAAATGTTTAGAATAAAAAAATGTGATTTTGTATTCAATTTTTTTAAAATTAAATATAGGTATTAATATTATTAATTATATTATTTTTAAAATTTTATTAAAATAAATATATTCGCATTATAAAAAATTTAAATCCCACTTTGAATACAAAATAAAATATAGAATTAAACATGTTTTAGTAAAAAATATTAAGCTATTGTTATTATAAAATAAATTATAAAATGAAAAAACAAACATTAATCACTATGACACTGCTCCTTTTTGCAGTTAAAACAATTGCCCAACCACCAGTTGGTGCAGTTGCAGCAAAACCAAACATTATATATTATGCCGGTGGTAGTTGCAAGTTCTACGATATAAATGACAATTTACTCCTTTCTGTGGATGCTACAGAAGCGGGTTGGAGTGCAACTCCGGCCAAAACAGCATGGGTAGTGGTGACTCCAAGTAATGGCGGCTATTATGAATTCCCTAATTACACATCTAATGCCCCTACCTGCAATATTAATCAATACCTCCAACCCTTTTGGAAATCGGATACTGTTCATAACGAATTAGTCCTTTTAAATGGGATAAATAGTACAGCAAAATTGATGTTTGAACCACAGAAAATAATTTCTGTGACAAATTACGATTTTTCTCAACCTTTTACACAAAATATAGATTATTCAGTAACAGGGAATATCATAAAACAACTGACTGCAAAAGTTTCTTCAAGCGTTTCAATCGTTGCAGGAAAAAAAGGGAACGGTCAACCCAATGGTTTGATGAATACTAAAGCTACATCATGGACATGTATTACCTATATACCAAACAGAAAAAATTGGACTAACACATCTATGCTTGGATACAAAGGTGACAGACTGCCAAAAACAATGGCAAAATTAAAAGCTGGTCAACCGTTAACCATACAAGCTTATGGAATGAGTATAACCGCTGGTCTAAATGTAAGTGGATTTGCAGGTGATGATAAAAACTTTACACCTACCAAACCATACATGCGCAGTTATGTAGATTTATTAGAGAATGCTTTGGAAGCAAGATTTGGTTCCGATATTAAAATGATTAATGGCTCTTGTGGTGGAAAAATGGTGGCATGGATTGATCAATATTGCGAAAGTATGGTGGTCCCTAATCAGCCGGATTTAGTAATTTTAGACATGGGTATGAACGACATTTGGGGGACTACAAGCAATACTCAATTTAAAAACAGCATGCAATCTAGCATCAATAAAATTAAGAATGCTAACCCAAATACGGAGTTTATACTTATTGGAAATATGTTGCCCGATGTAAATTCCCAAGGATCTCCATCAAATGGCGATGTTTTAATGTATGGATTTTTAACGCAACTGAAAAGTATGGAAACTTCTGGTATTGCAGTTTTTGATATGACTACTTTAAGCGATACTATCTATAAAAGAAAAGGCGCTAAACATTGTCAATCAAACTCACTTCATCCAAATGATTATTTAGCAAGATGGTATGCGCAAGGTTTGGCAGAACTTTTTAATGATGGCAGTACAATAAACAAATTTTCAAAAAAATATTATGTAAATACTACTGGAAATAATACAGATGGATTGTCAATTTCTTCAGCTTGGACAAGTTTGGATAAAATCAACACCAAAAATTTTAATCCAGGAGATACTATATTATTTGAGGGAGGGAAAACATTTGTTGGTCATTTAGAGTTTGACAATAACGATGGTAATACAGCTTTAAAACCAATAATTATAAGTACTTATGGTAATGGTCAAGCTACAATCAACACAACATTAACTTCTAAATGTGGATTAAAAGCGACCAATACTCAAGGCTTCCACATTAGCAATCTCAAATTTACAGGTCCTGGAAATGGCACACAGAAAGACATTGATGGTATGTTGTTTTTCACAACGAATACCTCAGGGTATTTGAGCAATATTTCTATTAAAAATTGTGAAGTAAGTGGATTTGGGTTTTGTGGAATTCGATTTTATTCCAATTGGGATGTGAATGTGAAAGCAGGATTTAAAGATGTTGTTATTGACGGTTGTAAAGTGCATGATTGCAGAGAAAATGGAATAGTATCTTATGCATTCGACAATCAAAGCACTAATTTTTATCATCATAAAAAATTCATTATAAGAAATACAGAAGTTTATAACATCACTGGTTATGCAGCTTCAACTCATAAAGGCAGTGGTATCGTATTATCACAAATAGATTCAAGTGTAATTGAACATTGTGTTGCATACAATACAGGAACTGCGAATACAGCTTGTGGAGGTCCTGGTGGAATATGGGTTTGGTCGGCCAATGCGATTACTATTCAATTTTGTGAAAGTCACCACAATTCATCTGGAACTTCAACAGGTTGTGATGGATTGGGATTTGATTTAGATGGTGGTGTTACTAATTCTGTTATACAGTATTGTTTTTCACATGACAATGATGGAGCTGGATATTTACTTGGAAATTTTGCCGGTGCAAGACCATGGGGTAATAATTCTGTTCGATACTGTATAAGCGTAAATGATTCACGAACTAATAATTCATCCGTAACACTATTTACAGCTCCAAATACTAGTTGGAACGGATTAAAATTTTATAATAATACTATTTTCGTCTCCCCATCTTCTAAAAATAAGTACAATTCATTTGGCGCATTTCAGATGACCGATTTTGGAACTAACATGTCGGGAGTTGAATGTTATAATAATATATTTTATACCAAGGGAGGATTACCGTTAGTTACAGTTCCTACAACTTTTGTAACACAAGATCCTAAATTTATTGGCAATTTATATTATGCTAACGAAGAAGCATTTTCTATAACTTATGGCAATAATTTCAATTCTTTGTCTGCTTTTCGAAATGGGGGAGCGTTTTGCGAAAAAAATGGAAATATTAATACAGGATTAAGCTTAAACCCGATGTTAAATGATATTAATAAAAGCCCTTTAACCTTATTTCCCAAACCGACAGATTCATTGAATGCATTTCATTTTCGTCAAACTTCACCTTGTAGAAATTCTGGCTTAGATCTACAAATGCTATTTGGTATTAATATGGGAAATAGAGACTATTGGGGAAATAATAATAAGAATGAAAATGCTTATGATATTGGCGCTTATGAATGGAATGTCCAAAATTTAGGAGTATTATCGTCAGATGTTTTTAAAATTGCAATGTATCCTAATCCAATTGGTAATGAAGATTTAATTATTGATGTCTCCAAAACCTTCATTCCTAATACACAATTTAACCTATTTGATATTAATGGAAAAATATACTTTTCACAAACATTAATTGAAGGTATAAACACAATAAAAATACAATCCTTGCCGATAGGGTTGTATTTCATCAAACTAATTAATGAAAATAATGTACAAACATTTAAATTAATAAAGAATGAATAAAGTCGCTGATCTTTTACACAATTTTAACTATCATCTTTATCTTCTTTTTCATTCACTAATTTTTTGCTAATAAACTTTAAATTAAAAACTAAAATTTAAGTATAACAATATGGTTCATTTTTAAATGAAAGTTAAACTATGGCACTTTTACTATTTATTTAATTTTTTACAGCCATATTATGTTTATTATATAAACTCTTAATAATTAAATAAAAGTTTGTCAAATACTAGTTATATGAATAAATAATTTGAATAAAAAAGAATACAATTTGATATTGCTTAAAAAACGCTAATTACATTTTGTTCTTTATACTATACAATATTAATTGATAATGATATATTTATTAATGATAGTAATACAAATCCTATTAAATTTGCCAAACTAAAATCAATTTCTTTGAAAAAGATTCTTCTGATTATTATTTTACAATTGGTATTAATAAATGCTGATTCACAAAGTATAAGTATAAGAGATTATAACTTGGAAGTTTCCTGTGTATCAAGAGTTCGAAATTCATCAACATCAATTTTGGATTTTCGTTGGAAAAATCCCCCTCCTACAGCTAGGGCACAAAGGGTTTACAGAAAATCAAAAACCTCCTATACTTGGGGAAGTGCTTACCGCACCCTGAATATGAATGACACCACCTTTAGCGACACCATTACAACCGGCAGTCATTTTGAGTACCGATTTGAAAAAGATACTGGTAAAGATGGCTACTCAGTACAGGGTTATATTTATGCTGGCCACAGAGTTTTACCTACCAAACATCGAGGCACACTGTTATTAATAATAGACAGTACACATCGCGTGTTTTTGTCCAATGATTTAAGGACATTCAAAAATGATTTGACAGGTGATGGTTGGTTTACCAAGGTAATGTGGGTTTCTCCTAGCACTAGTGTGTCAACGATTAAGACATTCATTGTAAGTGAATACAACACAAATCCAACTCAGGTAAAAAGTGTTTGTTTAATTGGTGATGTTGCAGTTCCATACTCAGGAAACTTTTCTTCATCCGGCACTTTTCCTCCCGATGGACACACCACTTTTTCTGCTCCTAGTCATGAAGGGGCTTGGCCTGCCGATGTATACTATGGTGATGTAAATAGTTCCAGTTGGACTGATAATGCAGTAACCAATAACTTGGGCGCTAGAACGGCGAATAACAACAACCCATCTGATGGAAAATTTGACCAAACATCCTTGCCCACATTAATTGAACTTGGGGTAGGAAGAATTGATTTATCAAATTTTACATCATTCACAGAAACAGAAAGAGAACTGTTGAGGCGCTATTTTAAGAAAAACCACGATTACAAGCATTTGAATTTTACCACTGTTCCAAGATGCTTGATAGATGACAACTTTGGACTTTTAAATTACCCTTATCCATATATTGACGAACATTTTGCTGGCAATGCCTATAGAAATACAGCACCATTAATCAACAAAGACTCTTGTTTTAATCTCGATTATTTGAGCACTTTAAATACAAAATCTTACCAATGGAGTTATGGATTTGGTGCAGGTGGATATTCTAGTGCTTCGTTTGTTGCTAACACCTCCCAAATGGCGTCCTCAACCCAAGAATTAAAAACAGTATTTACAGGTCTATTTGGCAGTTATTTTGGCGATTGGGACAATACTAATAATCTTCTGAGAGCTCCATTAGCGGCCAAAGGTCATGTCCTAAATTCCTTTTGGGTGGGCAGACCACATTGGTTTTTTCATCACATGGGTTTGGGTGAAACTATTGGCTATAGCACCATGAGAACTCAGTATAATTATGATACAAATGCTAACTATTTGCTTTACCCAACTACAGCTTTTAGCTACCTACAAATACATCCCGCTCTTATGGGTGACCCAACAACCCGTTTAAATGTTGTAGAACCAATCTCTGATTTTGTTGTGAAACAAGACAGTTGTAATCAAAGGTTTAAATTGTCTTGGACAAAACCTACTGACACAGCGGTAAACCAATATCTTATTTTTAGGGCAAAACACATAGACAGCACCTTTGTAGAAATTGGCACAACTGTAAATCCATCCTTTACCGATAGTTTTCCTTTGACAGGGAACAATGTATATATGGTTCGTGGCATGAAACTACAAGTGAACAATAGTGGCACATATTTCAACTTAAGTCAAGGCCTCTTTGATACCATAAGTTATTCCATCCCGCTTTCTAATGTAGGTTCTGATACATCGTATTGCTTAAATACCACAGTAACTTTGGGCTATTTACCGTCACAAAATAATAGCTATACAAGCTACTTATGGATGCCTAATAATGTTAGAACTCCAACTCTTACAACTACTATAACTGGCAACGAATCTAAATACCTTACAATAAAAGACACATTATCTGGCTGTATTGTTAAAGACACATTAAACATTAGTGCGTTGTCTTTACCTGTTAAGGAAAGTGTTAATCTAACCTATAATTTTTGCAACGATTCTTTATTTTGGAGTTGTACAAACCTAAACCCTTCAAGTTATATCTATACTTGGAATTTTGAGGGCGGAAATCCTAATGATAGTGTTGGAAGTGGACTTATTAATCCAGGTTTAGTTGTTTATCCCAATACCGGCACTTTTGAAATGGTATTAACTATTACCAACCATAGTAATAATTGTTTTGTTTTAGATACTCTAATTCATACTGTTTCGTGTATCTCACTTAATTTGGATGAAGTCAATATAACATGTTCCGACAATTACGTTACAGTTCAATTAAAGGATGAATATGTCTATAAATATCATCAACTTTCGCTGTATGGCTTATTCAACAACGAATGGGTTTACATAGAAAGTATAAAAACAATGGGGGCTTCTAATTATGTATTTAACATCAATAACACTTTTTCCGACTATCAAATAAGAGGAATAGAAAATGGCGATTTGACCGAGACAGAGCTTGGAGAATGCAGTTCAAATAAACAGGGAAAACAAGTTACCGTTTACCCAATTCCATTCCATGACTTATTGCAACTACAGTTTAATCGGACAGAACCATTCCGAAAATCGTACTTGGTAGAAATAATGAGCTATGATGGCAAAATTGTGTATCACCAATATCATAACGAGCTATTATTAACTTTAAAACTAAACGACTTAATTAAGGGTGCTTATTTAATAAGAATCATTGACCAATACAATATCCAAACCTTCAAAATCAACAAACAATAAAGTCGAAAGCTGAGAAAGTAGATTATTCTCAAAAAATCAACGACATACTAATAACTTCTTTTACTTAAAAAAAAGTACTCTAAAAAGGGTAAACAGTGAAAAAGCCAAAAACAGAAACAAAATAATTGAAGGTCGCATTTTTTGAGCCAGAATGATACCCCATCTTGCTGATATTGCCGCCGACAAACCCAATGGAATAATGGCTGCCCACATCATAAAACCAGTTTGAAAGGCAGGAAAAACCAACAAAACTGGCTTTTGAACCATGTAATAAATGATGAGTGGTAAAGCAATGATAGGTATAACAGACAATGACAAACCGGTAGAAAAACGAACGGGAAGTTTTAATATTTTGTTAAAATAAGGTACCATTATTACTCCTCCACCTAAACCTGTTAATGATGTAATTATTCCTGCAAAAAGACCCGCAGGGATGAATTTTTTATAAGGTGGTAAATTTAAAACTTCTGAATCTTTTTTTTTAGAAAATTGACCAATAAGTACCCTAATGATTGTCACTATTAAAACCAATGTGAAAAACGATTTAAATATAGACAAATCGTTAATTTCAAAAATATTAAGCAATGCCGTTACAAGTAAAGAAGAGCAAACTGCGGCAATTCCTGTATAAATAGTGGCTTTTGTATCTGTATTTTTCAATTGCCTTTGTTTTAAAAACCCCGACAAGCCAACTATAAAAATAATCATCAAACTATTGCCAATCGTGTATGAAACAATGTCTCCGGGAGCAACTTTGTCTTGAATAATGTATTGTATTATAGGAATAAAAATCAATCCACCACCTACACCCAACAAGCCCGATAATATTCCGCCGAAAACGCCTGCCCCTAATAAGAATAACAACGACAAATAATCCATTATTTCTTATTTAAAATTTGCTGATATTGCATTGAGTTATTGAATATTTCAAGCGATTTTAAGATGTATTGATCGTGTTTAAAGGATTGAATAAAACCACCTTCTTGATATTCATAACGCCTAACAATCTCTTGCGCCAACAATTGACTGATGCTAGTTTGATGCTTTTGTATTTCTTGTAGTTTATAGTCGTACAAAAACTTTTCTATCGCTGTAATTGATGATTGAATGGATTCTACATTGGGTTTAGCCTTTAATTTTACTTTCAATTGTTCTAACTGTTTCTCCGTTTCGCTCGACTGAATATCCTTTTGCATTTTTACAAATTGAACAAACTCATCGTACATTTGAGGGGTAAGCACAAACTGACTAGCAGAAGGAATAGACTCTTTGCTTGAAGCAAACTTTGTGGCATAATCAAACATCAAATAACTTCTTTCAAGTAAGTCTACAATTTCGGGTTTATCTTCTTTTTTGATTTCTATATCAGGCTGAACACCTCCACCTTCTAATACTTCTCGACCGTTTTTTGTTTTAAATTTCTTTTTCAAACTGTCGGGCATTACTTGTGCTTTACCATCTTTACTTTTATTGCTATAATCCAATTCTTGAATACATCTCCCTGACGGAATATAATATTTAGCAATCGTAACTTTCATTTGCGTTCGGTACACTAAGGGTCTTACATTTTGGACCAAACCTTTACCAAATGTATTTTCTCCTATTACAACACCTCTGTCAAAATCTTGAATAGCACCACAAACTATCTCACTAGCAGATGCAGAACGGTTGTTCACTAACACCACCAAAGGAATAGTGGCATCTGTAGCAGGATCGAGGGTTTTATAATTTTTACTTGCATCAGCTGAACGTCCTTTTGAATATACCACCAACTCACCACCACCTATAAATACATTTACAATGTTTACCGCTTCGTGTAACAAGCCTCCTCCATTGTCTCTCAAATCAAGAATTACCTTGTTTATTCCTTTACTTTTTAATGACAACAATGCTTCTTTTACCTCAGCACCTGCACCCATTGTAAAGTGGTCGAGACGGATATAACCCGTTTCGGGATTAACCAATCCAAAATAGGTTACATTTTTAACTTTAATTTCTTCTCTGAAAATCTCTAATAGTTTTTTCTCTCCATTTCTTTCTACCAACAAAGTTACTTTAGTATTTGGAGCCCCTCTTAAGGCGTTTCCAACCTCCTCTGAGGACTTACCAACGAAACTTTTACCATTAATTTCCAGTAATTTATCTCCTATTTTCAACCCAGCTTTGTCAGCCGCAAAACCTTTGTAAACACTTGTAATATAAGTATATTCTCCTCTTTTTACACTTTGACTTCCTAATCCCCCATACTCTCCACTTCGCATCATCATGGCGTCTTCTGCCTGACTTTCAGAATAAAAATTAGTATAAGGATCAAGTGAAGCTAACATAGCATCAATACCAACTTTCATTAAATCTCCAGGTTTTACATCGTCTACATAATCGCGGTTTACGGTTTTATAAACAGAACCAAATATTTCTATTTGCTTACTAATTTCAAAATAATCATCCGCCGCTTTAAAACCAAGAAGTGAAACTGATAAAATGGCCAATAATATAATTTTGTTCTTATTTAACATCTTTACAAAAATAACAAAACTTAAGGAATTTAAAAACTAACCTCATTGTATCTTAAGTTCCCAGATAACGTCAAGTATAATAATTCGTTAATTGTTTTAAAATATATTATTTGAGAGAAAATCATTTAATAAGTTAATTAAAAACTGTAATCACCAATATTTTTTCAATAATTTAAAAAAAATAAATTTTAATTACGAAAAACAATAGATTTGCATTAAACATTAAAGCAATATGAGTGTAAAAGTAAAAAATGCAAAAAATTTCCAAGAAACTTTTAATCAAATTCTTGAAAATCATGTTCCTGCTAATATATCATTAGCTAGGGAATTGAGCGAACTTTTAGACATTAGTTTGGATAGTGCCTACCGAAGGTTAAGAAATGAAACAGATTATACGTTGAATGAAACCTCTAAAATAGTTGAATATTTTAAAATTCCCTTTGAATCGATGAATACCGAATTGAACAATGTAGTTTCATTCACTGTAAACCACCTCAATAGCGACACAGAATCTTATCTTTCATATCTAAATAACATGCTTACCAATCTTGAGAGATTAGCCTCTATGGAAGATGTTCATATTACTTTTGCTGCTGAAGATATTCCGGTATTTTATCACTTTGGATTTCCTCAATTAATGGATTTTAAAATCAAATATTGGTTAAAATCATTGATGAATGTTTCCGAATTTCAATACAAACATTATGAGAAAATTGACTTACCTGAGGAAATAATTAATACTGCTAAAAAAATCTTCTTAACCTATCAAACCATTGATTCCACCGAAGTTTGGACAAACGAAACCGTTATTAGCACCATTAAACAGATAAAATATTATTATGATGCTGGCTTTTTTGACAAAACCGAAAGTGTGTTAGAAATCATCACTCAGTTAGAATCCATGATTCATTTAATTCAAAAAAACTGTGACATGGGTTACAAATTCAACCAAAATGACAGCATGACATCCACTAAATTGCAGTTTTATTTGAGTGATGTAATGATTGGCACCAATTGTATTTTGGCGAAATCCAAACAAGTGTCAGCTTCCTTTATCAGTTATAGTTCGTTTAATTTTATGCAAACTACCAATGCTAATTTTAATCAACAAAATGAACAATGGTTGAATAATATTTTAGCTAAATCGACCCTCGTAAGTGGTGTTTCCGAAAAACAAAGAAATCAATTCTTCAAAAGCATCTACAAGCAAATTGATGAATTAAAACAACACATCCTTTCGGAAGCTTAAATAAATTTGTAAAACCTAAGGTTTTAAATTAGATTCGAAACCAATTTAGGTATGGAAAAAGCAACGCTTAAAAACGCAAGAGTACTTGTAACTGGAGGGGCCGGTTTTATTGGCAACAATTTGGTCCGAAAACTCTTGTCCGAGAATGTATCAAAAATACTCATTATGGACAATCAATCCTCGGGTATGTCTGTGTTTTTACCTAATGATCCACGCATTGTTTTTGTGGGAATGGACATTGATAAAATGGACAAACTAAACTTTGTAATTAATCAACATGAGTTTGATTATGTTTTTCATTTGGCAGCCCATTTTGCAAATCAAAACTCTGTTGACCACCCATTCAGTGACATTCAAACAAACATTGTAGGAACTGTTGGTTTGTTGGAAATACTAAAATCACACAAAAGTTTGCAAAAATTTGTTTATGCAAGCAGTAGTTGTGTTTATGGTACTGCCGAGCAAATGGATGAAAATACTTTTATTTATCCTTCGGAAACGCCCTACTCTATCAATAAATATACAGCCGAACTTTACACACAATATTACGCTCACTTGTTTCATGTTCCTACCGTTTCTATTCGTATTTTTAACACTTATGGACCATACGAACTTGCCGGAAAATACCGAAATGTTATTCCTAATTTTATTGAAAAAGCGTTAAATAATGAAGATTTAATCATTACAGGAACCGGAAAAGAAACTAGAGATTTTACTTATGTAGATGATCTTATTGATTTAATGATTTCTGCGGCACTTGGACCAAACAAAGACGGTGAAATTTTTAATGGTGGTACAGGAACAAAAACTGAAATCCTAAAAATGTCGGAAATAATAAAAGAAGCTACAGGTTCTTTATCAAATATTATTTTTAAACCAGCTAGAGCATGGGACAAAGTAAAAGACAGAGTATCGGATACTTCCAAATCAGCTTCAGAATTGGGCTATCAACCCAAAGTAAATATCGAAGAAGGGTTGCAAAAAACCATTAAATGGTACAAAGAAAACTACGATAAAGTTAAATCTTTAAAAAACTATTTCGAATAAATGACATTCAATATTTCAAGACGAATATTAGTTGTATTACCCGCATACAATGAAGAAGAAAATATAGGCGACCTCCTTTCGCAAATACAATTTGCATTAGAAAATGATAGCAAAACAGACTATAAGGTATTTGTAGTAAACGATGGCAGCAGAGATAAAACCGAAGAAATAGTTAAAAAAATGTCTGAAACTATGCCTATTGAACTTATCGTTCACGAGGTTAATCAAGGTTTGGGAGCCACCATCCGAGATGGATTATACAGGGCTGTCAATGACTCTAATAAAAATGACATTATCATCACAATGGATGCTGATGCTACCCATAATCCTGGACTTATTTTAAGACTCATGAGAATGATTATTGAGGGACATGATGTTGTTATTGCCTCAAGATTTCAACCGGGTGCTAGGGTTATTGGTTTGGTTTGGTACAGAAAATTACTGAGTATCTTAGCCTCTATTATTTTTAGAATAACCTACCCTATCAAAGGTGTTAAAGATTATACCTGCGGCTACAGAGCTATTCGTGCCGATGTACTTAAAAGTGCAATGGATGAATATGGCGACAGGTTTTTTGACCAAGATGGTTTTCAAGCTTTGGTCGACATATTATTAAAACTAAGAAAAAGAAAACTATTATTTGGAGAAACTCCTCTCATTTTAAGATACGACCAAAAAGGGGGTATGAGTAAAATGAATGTTGGAAGAACTATCAAAAAAACACTCATTCTAATTGTTAAAAGATTTTTTGTTAATTAATCATGAATAAACAAACAGCGCCTAAAAAAACTGTTGTTAAAAATAACACAAGCGTTAAACCCAAATCGACTGTTTCTTTTATTGAAAAAAACGCACTCAAAATTGCGATAGCTTTGGCAGTATTTGCCCTATTTTTACGTTTATACCGTATTGGGTTTTTATCACTTTGGGTGGATGAATACATGCATGCAATTGCTGCTATCAATGGCAAATTTAAGCATGGTGAAAACAATGGTATTTTGCTAACTTGGTTTAATACCCTTTTTAGTTTTATACTAGGGAAAAATGAATTTGCAATGCGTTTTCCTGTTGCACTGTTGGGGGCTGCTCTTATCCCGACTGTGTACGTATTAGGTGATAAAATCGCCAATTTCAGAGTTGGTTTAATGGCTGCTTTGTTCTGTACTGTCTCTCTATATCTTGTTTTTTGGAGTAGAGTTGACCGCCCTTATGGTATGGTGGCTACTTTTTATATGCCGCTATTATTGGTTTTTTGGCTACTACTAGAATCAAAATCGAAAACAGAAAATGCATTGTCGAAATTTGGGATTAATTCAAAGTATATTCCATGGTTAATTTTAGCACTCGCTCTTTCTATGATGAGCCAATTAATCTGTTTCTTATTCATTTTTTCTGCAGGTATGTATGGCACCTTGGCAGCTATAGACTCTTGGATAACAAAAACAAGTAAACCTTGGCAATTTAATGTTTACAATCTTTTGTTTGTTCTCAATATTACCGCTATTATATTGCTTCTTACTCCTTTTGGAAATCAAATAATGCGCCCCATTATAGAACTCTTTTTGCCTCCTAATATTGCCACATTAATTCTGCCAAATATGAAGGAAGTAATGGTTCAATTTTCTGGTGAAAATTCCTCCAAATCTTTAGACGTGTACTTAGGTGTTATTAATACCGATTTTAAGGGTCTGAAATACTTTGCTTGGATTGGTTTTGTTGTTTCGTTTATCAAAAACCGAAAACTATCCTATTTCCTAATTTCCACATTTGTAGTTCCTTTCCTACTTATGAGTTATGTATTTAGAGAGCCTGTTCATGCCAAATACCTTACTTATATTTATCCTGTCTATATGATAAGTGCGGCTTATGCCCTTTATTTCATTGCATTTGTAGCAGCTAAGTCATTGAGTCAATCTTTTTCTGAAAACAATACTTCCTACAGAAATGTCATGCTGATTCTTTTTGTTTTTTTAAGCTTGGGTGTTAGCAAAAGAAAAGAAATTTCCGAAATGTTAAAAACAGAGAATCATGGCAATGTTGTTCCCAAAGAAATATCGGAAATTCACTTTGTTAATTGGAAACAGCCCTGTCTATTTATCAAAGAGCAATACCAAAAAGGGGATGTTGTAATGGCAACTGTTCAACAAGCACCTAGTTTTTATTTGCAATTAGACACAGTGGTTTGGTTTCGCCAAATGCACTTCGATGCAGCTCAGAAAAAATACGTCCCTAACCTTTCTGACAAAAGAGAAAAAAGTGCTTACACATACGAACAATTAGTAAAAACTTATCAAAACAATCCTCGTGGTTGGTTATTAGCTGATTATTATTTTGACAACGCATTAACAGATCCTAGGGCCAAACAATTTGTAGAACAAAACTTTACTTACCATTTTGAGGCTTGTACAGATGGCGCAGTTAAAGTGTTTAGTTGGAATAAGGCCAAACCAAAACATTACCAAAGTGCCTTTGTGTTTGAATTGGGAAAAAACCCTAATCAATCTGCCTCTTCTCCCTTTGGAATCAATATCAACCGTGCCGCTTTACCTCCCAAAGTAAATCTTTATTTACTTGCACAAGGTATAGACAGCAATTCAGAAGCTTATGTCATTATAAACGACAACTCCAATAAAGCAGTTCCTATAAAAAGCAATGGCAAACCCAATCAAATTGACTATTGTGTTGCCGAAGTGGATGCTTCCTTGTTTTTAAATGGTGAAAATAAAATACAATTTGCCTACAATGATACAGAAGGAAATGGTGACCTTATCAAAGGATTTGTTATCTTCAATATTGAAATAAGATAATATTTCATATCATTATGTAAGTCACTTTGTTAGTTTAGCACTAAATTTGTACTAGGCTATGTTGTCTTAATTTCTATGAAAAAAATATTTAAAATTACAGGTATAACTCTCATTGTTATTCTGTTTGCTTTAATTGCTATCCCTTTCTTATTTAAGGGTAAAATTATTGATGGCATAAAAAAAGAAGCCAACAAATCATTAAATGCTGAGTTTAACTTTGATGAAAATGCCATTGGACTCTCTTTAATCAAAAACTTTCCAAATGTATCCCTAACTTTAGAACGAATAAGTATAGTAGGAAAAGATTCTTTTAAGGGTGATACTTTGGTATATCTTCCAAAAATAAATGCACAACTCGACTTGATGTCCTTTTTCAAAGGCTCGAGTATAAAAATCAATAAAATAGCACTTACTAAACCTTTTATTCAGCTTTTGGTGCTTAAAAATGGGAAAAGCAATTGGGATATTGCAATTCCAGACACTTCTTCCACTGAGAGTGATACGAGTTCAATGTTTGACATTAAACTTAAAAAGCTAAGCATCGAAAATGGTACTCTAAAATACAGTGATGAATCTTTGGGTTTTTCTACTTCACTTTATCAATTTAACCACGAATTAAAAGGCGATTTTAATAAAGATAATTTTTTACTAGAAACCATTACTGAAGTCGAAAAACTGACCATGAATTATGGAGGTGTTAGTTATTTATACAACATTAAATCTGCCATTAAAGTCAATTTAAACATGGACATGAAAAACATGAAATTCACGTTTTCCGACAATGATATTTTACTTAATGATTTAAATATTGGAGGTGAAGGTTATGTGGATATGAATGAAAATGACATGGATTTTGATATTGTTTTTAATACCAAAAAATCAGATTTTAAAACCTTCCTGTCTCTAATTCCTGGCGTTTATTCCTCAAATTTCAAAGATTTAAAAGCCACCGGAAAATTGGATTTAAGTGGCTATTTTAAAGGCAAAATGACTGATGAGCTAATGCCTGGTTTTGGTTTAAAAATAGATGTTGACAATGGCCAATTCAAATATCCTAATTTACCCAAATCACTCAACAATGTCTTTGTAAATTTAAATATCGACAACCCAACAGGAGGTTCAGATGCTACAGTTGTTGACCTTAAAAGATTTGATATGGTAATGGCAGGAGAACCTTTTAAAGGTCAATTATTTGCCAGAAATTTTGAAACTAATCCATATATCAAAGGTTTTGTTAAAGGCGCTTTAAAACTGGATGAGTTTAGGAATTTTATTCCTTTGGACAAATCAACATTGATAACGGGTAAAATTACCAGTGATTTACAGTTTGACGGATATACCAAAGACATTGAAAACTCAAACTACAATAAATTTAAAGCAAGCGGAAATTTAATGGCTCAAAATTTCCAATTCAAAGATCCCGAAATGCTGAAACAAGGCACTAAATTAGAAGCATTAATGAGTTTCTCTCCTCAAAAAGTTGACATTAAATACTTGAATGGAACGGTTGGAATGAGCGACTTTGCGGTAGTAGGTTATTTGGATAATTTGTTCTCATATTTCACAAAAGATGAATTACTAACCGGTAAATTCAGCTTACAATCCAACTACATTAATGCCAACGAATTTCTAACATATGATGAAGTTGTGAAAGAACCAACTGTTAATGATACTGTATCGTTAGAAGCTTTTGATGTTCCAGGGAATTTAGACTTTACTCTAAAATCACAAATCAATAAACTGGTTTATGACAACCTTATTTTAACCCAATTAAATGGAGATGTGATAATCAAAGAAAAACAACTAATGTTTAATCAATTAGCCGTTCAATTATTGGGTGGTTCAATGACCTTAAATGGCATTTACGATTCACACCAACCTCAGTTTCCATTTAGTAATATAAACTTTAATGTAAGTTCACTTGACATAATTAAAACCTACCAATATTTTGATATTGTCAAAAAATTAGCTCCAATTGCACAATACACTCAGGGTCTTTTTAATTCACAAATCAAACTACAAAATAATTTCAATAAAGACTTAAGTGTGAATTACCCAACCGTAACTGGTGAACTACAAATGGGTATTTCAGGTGCTTCTTTAAAAAATATGCCACTTTTAAACCAACTGGCAAGTGAGTTAAAAATTACCAAATTAAATAATTTAAGTCTAAAAGACCTCAATTTCAAATTGAAAATTGACAATGGTAAGGTGTTATTGGATAGTTTAAAAATGGCATTATGGCCAGGTGCAAATGCTAAGATAAGTGGTTTTTCAGCTTTAGACCAAAGCATTCAATACATTGCCAAACTGAGCATTCCTAGAAAAGATTTTGGAGAAGCCAATACTGTACTTAACTCACTAACGTCACAAGCACGTTCCAAAGGCGTGAATTTAGAATTGAGTGATATTGTCAATGTTGATGTACTAATATCTGGTTTCTTTGCTAAACCAGTTTTTAAAATCAGTTTGGCAGAAACCAAAAAGAAATTTGTAGATGATGTAAAATCTCAACTTAAGGATGAGGTCGAACAACGTAAAAAAGCAATAGAAGATGAAGCTAAAAGAAGAGCCGAAATTCAAAAACAAAGAGTCAATGATTCTTTAATGAATCTAAAGCAACAAGCTATTGATAGAGCTAATTTAGAAAAACAAAAATTAGAAGAAAAAATTCGACAAGAAAAACAATTAGCCGAAGAAAAAGCAAAAGCTGAAATTGAAAAAGTAAAGCAAGAAGCAGCTAGAAAAGCGAAAAAAGCAATTCTTGACGGCATTAAAAAATAAGCTACTGATTATGCGGCTTTACCAGTAACGTTTTTTCATTACTAACCGTTACATGCCCCTTCTCTGCCCCTTTTATTTTGCGTACAAATTTTCGAAGGGTATACATTACAGTAACCAAACTTTGTTTTCGATTTTTAGAATAATAAGCAGCCAAAGAAGCCCCCTTTTCAAGAACTTGAGTTGGTAAATCTTTTCCCTTCTTAACCTTAATTATCACATGACTACCGCTAACATCCTTGGCATGGAGCCAAATATCATTCTTATCACTGAAATAATTTAATAACTTTTCATTGCTCTCAGCATGTTTGCCCACTAATATGGAATAACCATCAACAGTAAAAAGTTTATAAGGCAAATCCCGATTTGAATCTTTTGTCGTTTGCTCTTTTTTGTAGGGTTTTAGTTGTTTTAAATTTTCAGCATTTTGCAACTTGTCCTTTGTTAGTCTCAACTGATCTAACTGCTGTTGAGCTTTGTCTATCTTACTGCTTAATTGTTGCAATAAATAAGGCCTTCCCTTCGATTTTCTGAAATATTTGTTAGCATTTTCAACAGCATTGAGCTTATTGTCGTAAGCCACCACTATTGTAGTTTGGTTATAAATATCTAGCAAAACTTGTTTTGACAAATCTTGATTAATTTGATGCAAATTGGACAAAATAATGTGACCAATCTCTTCGTCATTTCTTTGTATTTTAAGAGACTCTAACGCTTTTAGATTGGTTTGCAAATAGGTTTCTTTTTCTTGAATTTTTTTCTCAACTTGTTGTTGTAATTCACTTTTTTGCTGCTCATAAGTTTGTTTTCCTATGAATTGCCTCGTCCATTTACTAAATACCTCCAAAACATTATTCTTATCATCGATTGGTATAAATAAGTTAGTATTCTCCTCTATTTCAAACCCTTTGATTGACCTAAGTTTTTTGACTTCATTTGTAAATATTTCTTCACTTGGATTGTTGTGGAGTTGATAAAATAAAGTTTCGGGCAAAAAGGAGTATTTCTTTTTGAATAAAGACAACTCATTGAAAACATGTGGATCAAAATCAAGCTGCCTATTCACTGTATTCTCGTTAAACACAAAAAGCATATCTGTTTCTATGTGTTTGCAAAAATGCTCGACAGTTTGTTGGTTGTGCAAGAGTATTACGTTCGACTTACGACCAAAGCACTTGAAGAAAATTATATATCCATTACTCATTTGAATATGAAAACTTCTATCAAATGGATGGGCAACTACAGCCTCAACCTGCATCTCAACAATTTCATTAAACTGTGGCTTAAACAGTCTACTTTTCCCTATCAATTGTTCGTCCATGTCCAGCAATAATTCACCATTAAAAAAATTACATTTAACCGTTAGATACTCAAAGCAAAATATCAATTCTTGTGGACTGTTACTGAAACAATCTATAAGTTTGGTATTTTGTAATTTGCAATGTAATGCTTTTGCTATTGACTCAATAACGAAACAACTGTGGTGACTAAGCATTAGTATTGTTGTGGAGATTTGCGGTTAAAAAAATAATAAAGAGGAACACCCATTGCCACTAAAAACAAACCAATAATGGCATATCCTGGAGATTGGACAATAGAGTAATAAACCAAAAATGCACTAAAAAGAGTAAATACTAAAGGTATAACAGGATACAATGGTACTTTAAATGGTCTGTTTTCATTTGGCATTTTTCTTCTTAAAATGATTACTCCAAAAGCGCCACAACCATAAAATATAAAGGCAACAAAGACCAGCATATCTGTAAGCATATTAAAACTTCCACTGATAATTAGCACTAAGCACCAAAACAATTGCAATAAAATAGCTTTATGAGGGGTTAAAAATTTGGGATGTGATACTCCAGCTTTCTTAAAAAACAAACCATCTTTTGCCATGGCATAATAAATACGAGGTGCTGTCATCAAACTGTTGTTAGTGCTATTAAATGTACTGACGATTATTAGTATTGAAATAAAAAGCCCTCCCATTACCCATACCTGCTTTATTCCTGCTATGGCTGCAACTTGATTGTCTTGTTGGTAAATTTGATTATAAAAAGGGATATCTGCCAATTTAAAAAAAGCAGCATTTACACACACATACAAAACCATAACGATAGTGGTTCCTAGCGCTAGTGCAATTGGAATATTTTTCTTTGGATTTTTGATTTCACCACCCAAAAAACCTACATTATTCCATCCTTCATAAGCCCAAAAAGCTGACAGCATTGCAGAAAAAAACATTGGCAAAAAATCTATTTCCTTAAATTGACTCGACTGACTTTTAACAGGATTATCGCCCATCACAAATGAGAAAACAATGATAAAAAAAACGCCTAAAACAACAGCTGAACCAAACGAATTGCTGATTCTTTCTCCATAATCTATCCCCCGGTAATTAATCATTGATAAAACAAAAACTAATAAACATGCTACTGATTTGACTCCTAAATTATTAAAAGGCTGTAGCTGAAAGTCGTAAAAACTAAACAATGTCCAGTTAGACCAATAAACTGACACTTGGGGCAATGGCATTAAGTTATTAAGTGATTCCGCAAATACAAATGCCACAGATGCCGCAGTTGCAGTTTGAATAACAGAAAAAGAAGCCCAACCAAACAAAAAAGCGAACAGCTTACCATACATGGTCTGAAAATATACATATTGTCCACCCGGTTTTGCTATCATTCCTGCCACTTCGGCATTGCTTAATGAACCCATCAATGTAATTAATCCTGCACATGCCCATGCTACAAGCACCCATATACTGTCTTGTAATTTGAAACTCATTTGGGAAATCTGTTTAAAAACCCCGCTTCCAATCATGGCACTTACCACAACCATTACAGCAGAAAAAACACCAAGCTTTTGTTTTAGTTCTTGTGACATCGATAAATGCGAACTTAAGAAAAAAGTTTAAACTTTATTTAATTTTCCCATTTATTTTATCAAATTTGTAAACACATGTACCAATTGTCAAAAATAGCGCAAGAACTAAATGGAAAATTAGTTGGAAAGGATGATGAGCACAATTGGATATTGCTTATAGATAGCCGAAATCTAACGCAATCATCACATACTATATTCTTTGCTATTTCTACAAAATTCAACAACGGACATCGCTATATTGATGAATTGTACCATAAAGGGGTTACTAAATTTGTTGTAGAGCCTGACTTTAATACGCAATTATATCCTGATGCTAGTTTTATAGTGGTTGAAAATACGCTTGTTGCACTTCAGAAATTGAGTCGTTATCACAGACAATTATTTTCAATTCCAGTGGTGGGGATAACAGGAAGCAATGGAAAAACAATTGTAAAAGAGTGGCTTCTTCAATTGTTAGCCCAAGACTTTAATATCTGTGCTAGCCCGAAAAGCTATAACAGTCAAATTGGTGTTCCATTGAGTGTTTGGCAACTTAACAAAGAACATGATCTTGCCATATTTGAAGCAGGCATCTCGCAAAAAGGAGAAATGGAAAGATTATCTTCCATTATACAAGCAAATATTGGAATATTAACTCACATGGGTACTGCTCACGATGAAGGATTTGATGATTTTAATCAAAAATTAAATGAAAAAACCAGCCTTTTCAGTCAGTCAGATTATGTAATTACAAAATACAACACTCAAGTAATTTCACTTTTGAAAGACAAAGCTGTTACCTATGATTTTGATAACATAAATGCAGACTTAAATATTTTATCAAAAAAGACAGGATTACAAAGTGTAACATTAAACGGTACATATCAAAACCAAAACTATACGATTACTATTCCATTTAAAGACGAAATATCAATTGATAATATTTGCTTGTGTTGGTTATTTTGCCTTAAATACAATTGCTTTAAAGCTGAATCTTTTTCAAACTTAAAACCAATAAGTATGCGAATGGAGTTAAAAAAAGGGATTAACAACTGTATTGTTGTAAACGATTCTTACAGCAATGATTTACAAGCCCTTAGTGTGGCTTTATCTTTTTTAAAACAGCAAAATATTTATTCCAAAACAACTTTAATCTTATCAGACATACAACAGAGTGGATTAAATGATGAAGTATTAACTCAGCAATTAATAGACCTACTCAAAGAGAAACAAATACAACGCTTAATAGGAATAGGTCCAAATTTTATCAAGTATCAAATGCTTTTTGAAGCAGCAATACCTGGATCGATATTTTTTATAGACACTGACACATTTTTAAATCATTTCAAAGCCGTTCATTTTGAGAATGAAGGAATTTTAATAAAGGGAGCTCGATTGTTTGCATTTGAAAAAATCGCTAAAAAACTAGAATTACAGTCACACGGAACAGTTTTAGAGATTAACTTGAATGCGGCCTTACATAATTTAAATATCTATAAAAAGGAGCTATTGCCTAATCAAAAAATCATGGCTATGGTAAAGGCATTTGCATACGGAAGTGGCAGTTACGAAATAGCTAAATTACTCAATCACAAGGTTGATTACTTTGCAGTGGCTTTTGCAGATGAAGGAGTAGAACTCAGAAAGAGTGGAATAAATACCCCTATAATGGTTTTGAATGTTGATGCAGAAAGCATCTTACACATTTTACAATATAAATTGGAACCAGTTATTTATAGCATTCAACAAATTCGTGATGTAATGCCATTGGTTGGTAATGAGCCTATTACAATTCATATTGAACTTGATACAGGCATGCACCGTTTGGGAATATCAATGGACGAAATAACACAATTGAGTGAAGAAATTATAGCTTTAAAAAAATGGAAAATTGCCAGTGTATTCTCACATTTATCTGCTAGTGAAGACGCCATTCATGACACATTCACACAAGGGCAATACCAATTATTTGAAACTGCGTGTAGTAAAATAGAGCAATCTGTTGGCTATTCATTTGAAAAACACATAAGTAATACAGCAGCAATTAGTCGTTTTAAATTCACTACGCAAACAATGGTTCGTTTGGGAATTGGACTCTATGGAATAGATCCTAGTGGCACAAAATCGCACTTATTGGAACCGGTATTTACCTTAAAAACCACTATAACACAGATAAAAACCATCAAAGCAAACGAAAGTGTTGGTTATTCTCGAAAAGGAATATTGGACCACGAAAGAATAATTGGAATTCTAGCCATTGGTTATGCGGACGGACTCAACAGACAACTAAGTAATGGCGTAGGTTGTTTTTATATAAACGGCAAAGCTGCACCCATTATAGGGAACATTTGTATGGACATGTGCATGGTCGACTTAAGCGATATCAATTGCTCAGAGGGAGACAGTGCTTTACTTTTTGGTAAGGACTATCCCATTACGACTATTGCTAATCTTTTAAACACTATCCCCTATGAAGTACTAACATCCATTTCCCAAAGGGTAAAAAGAGTGTATATCAATGAATAGCGGGTGGGGGAAAGAATATACTTTTAATTTATAAATTACCGTTAGATGACGAAACAATAACCTTATCATTAATAATGTTTTTTTTATTGACAAATTACACTATATTTGCAGTCCAATAAATCGCGGGGTGGAGCAGTGGTAGCTCGTTGGGCTCATAACCCAAAGGTCGCAGGTTCGAGTCCTGTCCCCGCAACTAATTAATCCTCACTTTTTGTGAGGATTTTTAATTTACAATATGTTTACAGTTTACGTTTTATATTCTAAATCATTCAATAGGCACTACACTGGCTATACTTCCAACTTA
>JBIPNH010000130.1:0-6134 GCA_044373665.1 Bacteroidia bacterium | reverse complement strand
TGGTAATACCCCGAAATATTGAAAGGCTGCATACTGAAATCAGGCCAATACAAGGCAGTAATTTGATTGGGTTTTTTTATATCGAATGAAAAATCAATATCCTCATTTGGAGACTTTTGTTGAGGCGATTTTATATAGGCGGGTAGTAGTAAGTGAGCAAACTCAATTAAAGAAATATCTAGTTCTGAAAGTTTATAATCCCCTACAATATGCAAATCAAACAAATCGGAAAGACAATGTATTTCACGCTTTCCTAATATCTCGTCCGAAGTAAGTAACAATTCAGGAATTTCAACTTCCACATTATTTCTCAAAATACTTACATTTTGTGCTACTATTTTCCCTTGTGCATTGTCTATATTTCGACCTGTGAAATCAAAATCAAAATCGCCTTTTATGATTTGATTAACGGAATCTAACCCAATAGAGGCTAAATTAAAATGATTTATTTGCGCTTTAAAGTCTGCTTTTGGAATATTATTCACGGTTTGGAACAAACCATCAAAAACCATGTCTAAATCAGGGTCTTTTACCACAATAGTTCCACTGAAAAAGTCCTTCTTTAAATGTCCTTTTGATTCTATGTCAGAAAAAGTGTGACCTTGGTACACCAATTCATCTATTTTACCATCTAAATTTAAATCGAAAGATTCTGCAGATAAACCTGTGCCGTTTAATGCTAATTTAAAACTAATATCATCAACCGGCGCAAAGCTTATAAATGATTTTAATTTGAAATGATTGCTGTTCAACTGCCCTGAATAAACCCCTTTGTCTAACCCATCCTTGAACTTAATATTGATATCCGCATCAAAGTCGCCTAACTCTGTTTTGATTTTACCATAAGCAATAAAATCATTGTAAAATCCCGAAAAGTTGCCGTTGTACACGATTGGACCTAATGTTTTAAAATTGTCAGGAACATTATTCAAACTTATTTTTTGCAAATCTGAATAATTGGTTTCCAATTCTTGGATATCAAAATCCAAAATAGTATTGTCAAAATCGGGCAAACCATACAAAGACCAATCCCCCTTGAATTTAGTTGATTCAAAAATACGCAACTGTGTGTTTTTACCTTTGAGTTGTCGCAAAGTACCAGAACCTTCCCCACTAATTTCAATAAGTGTGTTATAACTTTTTATGTTATTACTGAAATAACTTAAATCACTTGTGTGGATTTTGGCATCCTTCAAACTGCCATACATGCTTACTTCATCGTTAAAGTTGTTATAACTTTTCCAACTCTCAGTTTTCATGATGAAAGTGTTTCCAATAGTACTTTTTTCGGTTTCCAAAAGCAAGTCCTCTAGTTCAATCCCTTTCCAATGTATTTTAGTTTTAGCTGTTATATTCAACACTTCAAAACCACATTTCTCCTTGGCTGACAGATACTTAGTTTGAAAATTCAATGAATCCTCAATCAAATAAAACTGATTGAGTTCGGCATTAATCTCTCTAAAGCTAAAATCATTGTAATTGAAATCGAGAAAATCAGGTTTAGGTAAATTTCTGTCAAAATAATCAAATCTTGTATTTTCAATTTCCACTTTTTTACTAAAAAAAGTCCATATTATCCGAGGTTTACTGGGGTCACTTGGAGAATCAAAAAAATCAAGAAAGAATTCATAGTTTAAATCTTTTTCACCTTTGTGTTGACCCAAAAGAATTTTAGCCCCATTTAAACCCAAATAATTCAGTTTAACAATGTTTTTATTTTTGTCGTAAGAATGATAATCAACCTTTAATTGTCTGATATAAAACAAGGTATCGCGGTGTTGGTCTTCAACATAAACATCCTCCAATACAGCAGTTTTAAAAAAATCAATGTCTACACCACCGATAGATACTTTTACGCCAACCTCTTGTGACATGTAGTCACACATTTTTTGGGTAATCCATGTTTGCACGGGCGCACTTCGAAACACGATGTACATTAACCCTACAAAAAAGAGTAAGGTCAATATAAAAAAACGCGCTATTTTCGATATTTTTGCGAGCAACATTGCAAAGTTAAGCAACTATTCGCAATGTCTAATTAACAAAATGACCCAAAAACAAGACAGTCCTTGTATCCTTGCCATTGAATCTTCTTGTGATGATACTGCTATAGCTGTCATTGCTAATAACAAAATACTTGCCAATGTCGTTTCTAGTCAAAAAATACATGAAATACATGGTGGCGTAATCCCTGAATTAGCCGGTCGTGCTCATTTACAATTTATAGTTCCTGTGTATAACAAAGCACTCGAAATAGCAGGCATCAATGCTCAACAATTAGATGCGATAGCCTATACCCAAGGTCCCGGATTAATTGGTTCCTTGCTTGTGGGCGCTCAGTTTGCCAAAGGCCTAAGCCTAGGATTGAATATTCCTACCATTACTGTTAACCATTTACAAGCCCATATTGCGGCCCATTACCTTTCTGACACTCCTCCACAATTTCCATTTTTGTGTTTATTGGTCTCAGGTGGTCATACTCAAATCGTGTTAATGCACAGCCATTCAAACATCGAAATAATAGGATCAACGATTGATGATGCCGCTGGAGAAGCTTTCGATAAAGCCGCTAAAATGATGTCTATCCCCTATCCCGGCGGACCACTTATTGACCGCTATGCCGAATTGGGAAATCCTTTGGCATACACTTTTCCAATTGCCAAACTTGAGGGTTTTAACTACAGTTTTAGTGGTTTAAAAACGTCTTTGTTGTACTTTATTCAAAAACAAACGAAAATTGACCCTGACTTTGTTAACAATAATCTGAACGATTTGTGCGCCTCCATCCGTCATACTATCGTAAAAACGCTGATTCAAACGTTTGAAAAAGCTATTTCTAAATATCAAATCAAGGAAATAGGGATTGCAGGTGGTGTAAGTGCCAATCAATTATTGCGACAAGAATTGTTGGTTTTAGGTCAAAAACACCAATTGAAAGTTCATATTCCCCCTTTTGAATATTGCACTGATAACGCAGCCATGATTGCTGCTGCCGCCCATCAACACTACCTTAACAGTCAGTTTGCAAAACTTTCTGATACTCCTTTTGCAAGGTAATTTACGATTTCAACGCAACAATTTCAATTTCTTAACCTTTTTCAAAAACCGATGTGCTCGACTTGCAAAAGCAGGCGTAGCATTTGGTAATTGCTTTTCGAGTTCAAAATTCACTTCTTCCAAAAACTCTGGATAATCGACAATCAATCCCTCTAAAATGGTAATAGAATATGATTTTACAGCTATTGTTTCCTTAGGATTTTGCAAACAGTTTAAACAGATAATTCCCAATTCCTCTTTAATTGAATCTGATTTTTCAATAAATTGAATGGCTTTAAACAAATTGCGTTTTACCCCCAAATGCTGACTCGAATTGGCCTTTGCTATTATCTGTTCTGTATATGGATTTAACAAATCCGGTTTAATTTCTGACAAATCGCTAATAATCCATGAACAAAAATATTGAGTATTATCATCGCCGTTCAACAATGAATGAATCATTTCTTTTTCATCCCACTGATTTGCAAGTATTAAATTAACGAAACCAACAACTTGCTTTTTGTTTATTTGGATATTTTTCAATTCCATAAACCTGAACAATCAATTTGATTCCCTACTAATTAGCCAATAAGAGTTTTATTTTCTCCTCAGCATCTGCTTTTTTCTGACGCTCTTTTGCGATGACATCAGGTTTGGCATTTGCGACAAATTTTTCGTTGTTCAATTTAGCATCTACCGACTTCAAAAATCCTTGTAAATAAGCCAATTCTTCCTCTTTTTTCTTTTGCTCTTCGGCTTCATCAACAGGTGCCTCAAATGGAATGAAAATTTCATCGGTTCCTACCAATGCACTTATGTATTTACTTGGTTTATCCTGATTATAAAACACCTGATTGATATTGGCTAATTTGCAAAATGTGTATTCCCAAATTTTGTATTCTTCAACTTGATCGGTATTGATATAAACATCAAATGCCAATTTAGGAGACAAGCCTTTACTGTTTCTAATGGTTCTAACTTCGGTAATTAACGATAAAGCTTTGTCATTGATTACAGGTGTAGTATCTTCAAGCATCGGATATGCACTCACAACCAAGGGTTTGTTAACCTTATTTTCATGTAAAATATGGTACAATTCTTCGGTAATAAATGGCATAAATGGATGTAAAAGAGAAAGTACATTGATGAAATTTTGCTTTACATCTTCCATGGTTGATGCATTAATAGGTTGACCATAAACAGGTTTTACCATTTCAAGGTACCACGAACAGAAATCGTCCCAAATCAATTTATAAGAACACATTAAGGATTCGCTCAATCGGTAATCTTTGAACAAATGATGAACTTCCTTTACCGCATTGTTAAACTTCATGCTAAACCATTGATTAGCCAATTGGTTTGATTGTAATATTTCGTTAGAAACCTGAGAATCGGCAACCACTTCCCAACCGTTTAACAAACGGTAAGCATTCCACAGTTTGTTGCAGAAATTACGCCCTTGTTCTATCAATGTTTCATCATAAAGAATGTCGTTTCCTGCTGGTGCAGAAAGCAATAAACCCATACGAACACTGTCTGCACCGTATTTTTCAATTAAATCGAGCGGATCAGGACTATTGCCCAATGATTTACTCATTTTACGTCTTTGTTTGTCTCTTACTATCCCTGTAAAATAAACATTGCTAAATGGTTTTTGTCCTTTGAAGGCATAACCTGCCATTACCATTCTAGCGACCCAAAAGAAGATAATATCTGGACCTGTCACCAAATCTTGGGTAGGATAATAATAGTCTATGTCTTTCTGATTGTCTTTTTTGAAACCATCAAAAACACTCATCGGCCAAAGCCAACTGCTAAACCAAGTATCCAAAACATCTTCATCTTGGTGTAATGTTTCAGTGGTATTTAACAATTGCTGTGCTTCTTTTTCGGTTTTAGCTACGGCAAATTCACCATTTTGATTATACCAAGCAGGAATTCTTTGTCCCCACCACAGCTGTCTGCTAATGTTCCAATCTTTAATATTTTCGAGCCAATGCTTGTAAGTATTTTTGAACTTAGCAGGATGGAATTTTATTTCATCGTTCATTACCGAATCAAGCGACTCTGGATATTTTTGCATGAACATTTGCATATTAACAAACCACTGCGTTGATATTTTCTTTTCAATAACAGCATCTGTTCTTTCACTATGACCTACCGTATTTTTGATAGGTTCAATTTTTTCAACTAGCCCTAACTCTTCTAAATCTTTAATAATTTGTTTTCTACAAGCAAAGCGGTCCATCCCCACATAAACACCTGCACGTTCGTGAATTTTACCATCATCGGTCAACACATCAATCATTTCCAATTGGTGTTTAACGCCAATATTATAGTCATTCTCGTCGTGTGCCGGAGTCACTTTCAAACAACCTGTTCCAAATTCTCTGTCAATATAATCATCTGCAATAATTTTAACAATTCTGTTTGAAATTGGCACTTTTACAGTTTTTCCTATCAAGTTTTGGTAACGTTCATCCTCAGGGTGAACACATATCGCCACGTCACCCATAATGGTTTCGGGACGCGTTGTAGCAACGGTTAACCCAAGACTAGAAACACCAGTTTGAGCAATCGTTTCTTCGGTAAATGGATAAACCACATAAACCAATTGACTGTTAGTTTCTTTAAAAATAACCTCCTCATCGCTCAAAGTAGTTTTACCTGAAGGGTCCCAATTCACAATTTTAGTTCCTCTGTAAATGAGTCCATCCTTGTACATTTGAATGAATACATCAATAACCGCTTCACTCAAATCCTCTTCCATGGTAAAGCGCGTTCTTTTCCAATCGCAACTTGCACCCAATTTTTTCAACTGTTCCAAGATAATGCCACCATACTTTTCTTTCCACGACCAAGCATGTTTAAGAAATTCCTCTCGAGAAATGTCTGATTTTTTAATCCCTTGTTCAGCCAACATTTTCACCACTTTGGCTTCAGTCGCTATACTAGCATGGTCCGTCCCTGGGACCCAGCAGGCATTTTTGCCTTCCATTCGGGCTTTTCTAATCAATACATCCTGAATGGTATTGTTGAGCATATGACCCATGTGCAAAACCCCTGTCACATTTGGCGGAGGAATTACGATAGTATAG